>NZ_QNRX01000004.1:111951-197007 GCF_003317055.1 Alkalibaculum bacchi | reverse complement strand
AATCTCGCTCGACTTGCATGTGTTAAGCACGCCGCCAGCGTTCGTCCTGAGCCAGGATCAAACTCTCTAAATAAATTGCTGGCTTGTTACATTTTATTACTTTAATGTTGCTTGTCTTAAAGACTCGCAACTAATTTGCTTGGGTTTGTGTGCACTATTCTATTTTCAAATACCTTGTTCAATACTCAGCTTGTCTCTTTCGAGTCAGCTTTTATAGCTTACTTTATTTTGCTTCTTTTGTCAACTACTTTTTTAAATTTCTTTTTCGTTGTCGACTTTTGTAATTTATCGTCGTTTCTGGCGACTTTTACTATTATAAGGACCTTTCGTCCTTTTGTCAATGACTTTTTTAAAATTTCCATTTGATTGACGTTCCACTGTGATACTGCTTGCGTGGAGTTATTATTATATGACGTTCCGGGAGGAATGTCAAATGGAAATTTTAGGTGGTCAGGTGGTCGGGTGGTCAGCAAAAACATCTCTTAGGTCGGGCTCTGAGGGTCTAAGCTCCTTCTCTTCGCTCAGGCTGACAACAAAAAGGGCTCCTAGGGAGCCTTTATGCAGGAAGACGAGGATGTCGTCCCCTACGAACTACGAAGTCAGAGATGAGAAGTGAAAAGTGAAAGTTTCTCTTGCTTATCGCAAGTTAAAATTTGCGTTTCGCACTAACGTTTTACCTGACCACCTTACCACCTGACCACCTGACCACCTGTTTTTTACACTCCCGGCTTCATCGTTGGAAATAGAATGACGTCTCTAATGCTTCTTTGATCTGTAAAGAGCATAATTAATCGGTCTATCCCTATTCCTAACCCTCCTGTTGGAGGTAGTCCGACTTCTAGGGCGTTGATAAAGTCTTCGTCATATGGATGGGCTTCGTCGTCTCCGCTATTTTTCTTTTCTACCTGTGCAACAAATCTCTCTTTTTGATCGATTGGATCATTTAATTCAGAGAATGCATTGGCAAATTCTTTCCCATTGATGAAAAGTTCAAATCTCTCAGTATATCTTGGATCTGAATAATCCTTTTTAGCCAATGGTGATATTTCTATTGGATGATGGGTTACGAAGGTAGGTTGAATAAGCTTTTCCTCTACGTATTGTTCAAAGGCAATATTAATCAAATCACCTATCCTGTCATTCTTAGTGTATTCTAGTTTTAAATCATCAGCCTTTTTGTAAGCTTCTTCAATATCTACTATGCTATCAAAATCTACACCTGTATGTTCCTTTACTAAATCTACCATACGAGCTCTTCTAAATGGAGCTTTTAAGCTGATTTCTCTTTCTTGATAAATTACACTGTCTTTATTGTATAGCTTTGTCACAAGGTAATGAAAGAGTTCCTCTACCATTTTCATAACATCTTCATAATTAGCATATGCCTCATATGTTTCAAGCATTGTAAATTCAGGATTATGGGTTGCATCCATCCCTTCATTTCGAAACACTCTGCTCATCTCGTATACTTTATCAAAACCGCCTACAATTAACCTCTTTAATGGCAATTCTAAAGCAATTCTCAAATACATAGGTATATCTAGTGCATTATGATGAGTCATAAACGGCCTAGCAGATGCTCCTCCTGCTAGATTTGATAATACAGGTGTCTCTACCTCTAAGAATCCCCTATCATCTAAAAAGTTTCGTATATTCTTTTGAATTAGAGATTTCATTACGAACACATCTTTTACTTCTCTGTTGACGATTAAGTCTACATATCTTTGTCGGTATCTCAAATCAGGATCTTTTAATCCATGAAATTTTTCAGGTAGTACTTGTAAGGACTTCGTAAGGAGAGTAAGTTCTTTAACTCTTATTGATATTTGACCAGTCTTTGTCTTGAAAGCTTCCCCTTTCACACCTACAATATCTCCAATGTCTAGGGTTTTGATTTCAGCATAAGCTTCTTCTCCTAGAGTGTCTTTCTTAAGAAACATTTGGATTCTTCCTACACTATCTTGTAAGTCATAAAAACTTACTTTTCCTTGTCCTCTTTTAGACATAACTCTACCAGCTATTGAAACCATCTTTTCTTCATACTCTTCAAAATGATCTTCTATATTCTTCGAATTATTGTCAACATGGTATTTTGTAATGCGAAAAGGATCTTTTCCTTTTTCTTGCAAGTCACTTAACTTATCTCTTCTAACCTGTAATACTTCACTTAAATTTTCATTTGTATCTTGTGACAAACTGAATCCTCCTTCTTACTTCTTGTTGATTTCTAGCACCTCAAAAGTAATGTCTCCATCTGGTACTGCTACTACGACTTTATCCCCAATTTCTTTACCAATAAGAGCTGCACCTACTGGAGATTCATTAGAAATTTTATCTTCCGCTGGATTTGCTTCTGACGAGCCTACAATATAGAAATCTATTATATCATCAAATTCTAAATCTTTCACCTTTACACAAGAACCTATGCTTACAACATCTGTAGCAATGTCTTCATCATCTATAACTTTAGCGATCTTTAGCTTATGTTCAATCTCTGCAATTTTACCTTCTGTAAAAGCCTGTTCATTCTTCGCTTCATCGTATTCAGCATTTTCACTAATATCGCCAAATTCTCTTGCTACTTTTATACGCTCTGCGATTTCTCTTCTTTTAACGGTTTTTAAATAGTCTAACTCTTCTTCTAATTTTTTTAACCCCTCATAGGTTAGTATATACTCCTTTTGTGCCATCATTATGCCCCTTTTCCTATTTTAAAATATAGTAATACATTTATTAAATCATTCATCTATTAATGTGTATTCATTTTCTACAATTTCTTGCTCTATGAGATCATAAATATTGTCTTCATTGTTCTGATTCTTAATACGAACCAAACTTTCGATAAGTTGAGGTGAGTATGCATTGTTTATAATGTTTAGCTTATTAAAAAACACAATATCATTTGAATACATACTAAGTTCACTGACAACCTTATACTCATCGCGTTTCTCATGTATTAAAAAAAGTGGGTCTATTACAATCCCCTTTTCACCTTTATTCTTCAATTTTTTCATTTGTATATTAGAACTAAGATTAATAAAGACATGCCAGTTTACCTTTAGACTTGTATAATCCTCATTAAAACCTATACTAATGCCTTGATGACTATATATGCGATCTAAAAACTCTTCATCCTTTTTTAAGTTTTTTCCTGTTAAAAAAATATAGTTTCCTTGGCTACTAATATATTCAATCATTTCTTTAACAATAGGACTGTATTCATCGATCGCTATAACGATCTCGGCTTCGTATATAGTCAAGTCAAAAATCTCTTTTAGGTACTTTTGCATAAACAAAGTACTAATATAAACTATCCCATATATCCCTGTTATTAATTTGTGATGTTGCAATTTACTTGTGTTTTGATTTTTAAGACCATCTCCTAAACAGATAAATTCAAGATGATTTTTCGTCATGTAATTTAATAACTTTTCCTGCAAAGCTGCGAAATTTACATTATTGGGAACAGATAATACATCCCCTATATAATGATTATCCTTGTCGAATATTTCGGATACCTTCATGACTTCATCTTTTATAATAGGTAGATTCAATTTAATTCTATTGAACCCCCCCGATAGCTGATAGAATCTCGTCTCTTTAGGATTAATAATATAACCAAATTTCTTCATAATATCCACTCACAGTTTTTTATTATCATATATATTCTATGAAATATTAAATTATTTCTATATTTCTGTGAGTTTCATATAGTTTATTAATAAATCTTTCACTTCTACACTAGACAAGGTTTGATTGATTTGATTTCTAATTTCAGCTGAGCCCTGTAGTCCCTTTGTATACCATCCAATGTGTTTTCTAATTTCACCCATAACAACTTTTTCAGGTTTTATCTCAAGTAGCATTTCCATATGTCTAATTGCAGTTTGGATTTTTTCTTGAGGTTTTGGACACTTTTCCGATTGATTTATGAGCATGGAAAATATCCAAGGGTTTCCTAGGGATCCCCTTCCAATCATTATACCATCACATTTTGTCGAATCAAGTAGACTTATTGCACTTTTATATGATTTTACATCTCCATTACCTATAACAGGAATCTGTAACTGTTCTTTTACCCTCTTGATGATGTCCCAATTGCTTTTTCCTGAGTAGAACTGCTCCCTTGTCCTTCCGTGAACAGTAACAGCATTTGCCCCAGCTTCTTCAATAATCTTTGCCACTTCTACAGCATTAATGTGGGCATCATCCCATCCTGAGCGAATTTTTACTGTTACAGGTATACGAGATTCCTTTGCCACTGCATATACGATTTCTCCCAATAATTCTGGGTTTTTCATTAGAGCAGAACCATCCCCATTCTTTACAATCTTTGGAGCAGGGCAACCTGCATTAATATCAACTAATGCGAAATTCATATCATTAATCTGCTCTTTGACGACTTTGGCCATAATCTTAGGATCACTTCCAAAAATCTGAATGCCAATGGGCTTTTCTTCGTCTAGAGTTTCTATGAGAGACCTTGTCTTCTTATCCCCATAATACAGTCCTTTTGCACTAATCATTTCAGTGTACATAAGAGAACAGCCTTGTTCTTTGCATAATAATCTAAAAGGCAGGTCTGTTACCCCTGCCATAGGTGCGAGTATATATTTATTGTCTAATTCCAAGTCTCCAATTTTCATGTCTCACCTCATCACAACGTGTAGCTAATAGCGACCAGCTGACAGCCATCAGTGCTCTAGGGTCAATCCTCACAGGTCAAGATCCTTCGCGTGCGCTCAAGGATGACGGGCAGTTACTAGGGATGGCTTCGCGGATCATTTATGTGCTGAAAGCACACTTTGACCCTAGTTACTGCTTTTGTCATCCTTGAGGAGCTTGCGACGAAGGGTTTTAAGACCCAAAAGGAATACCTATTACTGGAGGCTGAAAGCTGGCCGCTGGTGGCTACATCACTTGTTCTTATCGTAAATAACCTTAATACCTCTTAGCGAGAGTACAGGATCGTGTAAATCAATTGCATTTGTTTCTGGAATGATAATCTTTGCATAGCCACCGGTAGATATTACTCTAGCATCTGGACAACCAGTTTCTTCTTTCATTTTTTTTATGATGTATTCTACAAGCCCTATATATCCATATACTAAGCCTGCCTGCATACTATGAATAGTGTTTCTGCCTAGTATGCTCTTTGGTTTTATTATTTCAATATTAGGTAATTTTGCAGCCTTACTCCACAAAGCATCTGCTGAAATCTGAATACCTGGGGCGATTACTGCAGCGTTAAACACACCATCTTTTGTCACAAAGTCAAAAGTAGTAGCTGTCCCAAAGTCTATCACAATTGCAGGACCACCATATTGATAATAAGCTCCTACGATGTCACATATTTTATCAGCACCAACTTCTTTAGGATTCTCTGTTTGAATGGAAATTCCCGTTTTAGTTCCTGGTCCCACTATTATAGGCTCTGTTTTAAAGTATTTTCTTATACTATTTGTGAGTGAGTACATAATACCTGGTACAACGGAAGAGATTATAACTCCATTGATATCCTGCCTTTCAATATTATCATTTCGAAGCATTGAAATCATTGTTATGCCGTACTCATCAGAGCTTCTAGGAGTTCTCGTCATCATCCTCCAAGTACCTACAAGTTTGTCCCCATCAAAAATTCCTATTTCTATATTAGTATTCCCCACATCAATTGCCAATAACACCTCATGTCACTTCCTTTAATCTAGTGTGCTCGCTATTTTATCTTATTATAACGACTGTATGCACTATATATAATTGGTATAATGATTGCAGCAACAGTTAACTCTAGCAGACCGTTAGATAAGAAGATAGCCCCTAAAGCTACAACAAAACCTGCTCCTAGTATTCCCGTTACACCTTGTCCATAAAGTAAATATAATGAACCTATTACCAAAAGAGTATTCGTAAACATGCCAAATCCAGCGGCAATAGACGAACTCACGATTCTATTTACTTTTAATTTCCTATGTAATAAAGCAAAAACAAAAGCTGCTACTAAACCAATGCAAATTCTAGGAATAACCGAAACCAATGGATTAATAAAAAAAGGATCTAATGGCGAGTTTGGCATTAAGAGAGCTCTTAGCAAACTGGCTGTCCCTGCGCATAAACCCATAATAGCCCCCGATTTAAATCCATAAATTACTGCTGTCAATATGGTAGGCAAAAATAATAATACCGCTATATTTGCTGAAGCGGGATTAGGTACCATTGAAGTTAGAATAAAAACAATGGTTAGTGCTAGCATAACTCCCATAAAGGTGAGCTTGCTCGTCTCGTTTTTCTTATTCATTTTTCTTCCTCCTGTTCTCGTTCCTTTCGGATACAAGACATATTTTTAACGATAGTATAACAAATAATTAATCCTGTGACAACGATTTTATTTTAGGAAAAAGAAATGAATTACTGACAAATATACTAACACTTACCAACTTTTGGTTTTTACAATAATAGAAAAAATAACCATCCTTTAGAAAGGATGGTCATTCTATTACATATTCATTAATTCTTCAAATTCTGCTCGATTAATCGTCTCTTGCTCTAACAGTTTGTTTGTAATAAGCTCTAATTTACCCTTATTTGCTTCTAATATTGCTAAAGCTCTATCGTAACATTCGGCGATTATCGTTCTTATTTCTTTATCTATTGCAGCAGCAACCTCTTCACTGTAGTTTCTACCTCTAGATAGATCCTTGCCTATAAAAACTTCATTATGTTTGCTACCAAAGGTCATTGGTCCTAAGTAATCACTCATACCGTATTCAGTGACCATTTTTCTAGCTAAATCCGTAGCCCTTTCAATGTCGTTACTAGCACCTGTGCATATATCATCAAGAACAATTTTTTCTGCTGCTCTACCACCAAGAAGCCCTACAATGATCTCTAATAATTTCGTCTTTGACATATGCATCTTATCATCATCAGGTAGAGAGATGGTATAACCAGCAGCCATTCCTCGTGGTATGATGGATATTTCATGGACGGAGTCAGATGTAGGAAGATTTTTCATAACGATAGCATGACCTGCTTCGTGTACTGCAGTGATCTTTTTATCTTCTTCAGTTATAACTCGGCTTCTCTTTTCTGGTCCTGCAATAACCCTTTTTATGGCCTCTTCTAATTCTGTCATAGTGATTTTAGTCAATCTTTTTCTTGCAGCTAGTAAGGCGGCTTCATTCATAATATTCTCTAAATCTGCGCCTGTAAAACCTGGGGTTCCTTTAGCAATAACTCTTAAATCTACATCTTCTGCTAAAGGTTTATCTTTAACGTGAACACGCAAAATCTCTTCTCTGCCCTTAACATCTGGCGTTCCTACTACAATTTGTCTGTCAAATCGACCTGGCCTTAAAAGAGCTGGATCCAGAATATCTGGTCTGTTCGTAGCTGCTATCATGATAATGCCTTCATGATCTCCAAAACCATCCATCTCTACTAAAAGTTGATTCAATGTTTGTTCTCTTTCATCATGTCCTCCACCAAGGCCTGCACCTCTTTGACGACCTACCGCATCAATTTCATCTATGAAAATAATACAAGGAGAATTTTTCTTTGCTGTTTCAAATAGATCCCTTACTCTAGAAGCACCTACCCCTACAAACATTTCAACGAAGTCAGAACCGCTAATACTGAAAAAGGGCACTCCTGCCTCACCTGCTACAGCTCGTGCTAGCAAAGTTTTACCTGTTCCAGGAGGTCCCACTAAGAGAACACCTTTGGGAATACGGGCACCTAATTCTAAAAATCGCGCAGGGGACTTCAGAAAGTCTACAACTTCTTCAAGTTCTTCCTTTTCTTCATCTGCACCAGCAACATCTTTGAATGTTACTGATTTTTTCGACGGAGTGTGAAGTTTTGCCTTACTCTTTCCAAAGGACATAACCTTTCCACCGCCACTTCCTGATTGTTGTGTAAACATTAAGAAGAAAACAACCATAATAATGATTAGAAAGACAGATGGTAATATGGTAAACCACCATGGTGCCTGCTCTGGTTGTTTAAAGTCAGCTTTTACTGTACCACCTTCTTGTAAATAGTCATTTAGAAAAGTAGTAAAACTGCTAGGTAAAACTATCGATTGAAAGTCTTTGCCATCATTTAATTTGCCAGAAACAATATACTTATCAATATCTACTGTCAACTCACTTATGCTTTCATCTTCAATACCAGATAATAATTCAGAATATGTTAATGTAGTGGGAATGTTCTGGCCAGGTTTAATATTCGTTAGTAAAGTTGCTATTAAAATAAGCACTACTAAATAAAACCCTATCATCCTTAAATATTTATTCAAAGGCTCACGCTCCTTTCGTCAACAAAACATTTATTTGCCTATAAACTTATGATAGATAATGTATTCAATATGATTTATTATCTTTGTAAGATTTCCAAAATGTCATTTTACCATATATTTCATGAAAATACAACTACACGAGATAGCTATCTCTTTAGCTGCTAGTCATTAGTCACTAGCATTGAGGTATTCCTTTTGGGTCAGGATCCTTCGCTGCGCTCAGGATGACTGGGCAGGAGCTAGGGTGAAAAACGAAACTTCTCTAGCGAGTATAAAGCGCAACTGTTAGTCGTTGTATATTTCTTCTTTTAGAACGCCTATATAAGGAAGATTTCGATATCTTTCAGCATAGTCTAATCCATAACCTACTACAAATTCATCTGGTACTACAAATCCTACATAATCAATTTTTACATCAGCAATATGTCTTTCTGGTTTTTCTAATAAGGAACAAACTTTTATGCTCTTTGCATTTCTTTCTTGTAATAGCTTAATGAGATAAGCTAAAGTCAAGCCACTGTCAACAATGTCTTCTACGATTAATACTTCTCTTCCATCTACACTTTTTTCTAAGTCTTTAACAATTCTTACCTGACCAGAAGTCTTTGTTGAGTCTCCATAGCTGGATACAGCCATAAAATCCATCTCTAAAGAAGCATCAATTTTCTGTACTAAATCTGACATAAATAGAACAGCACCCTTTAATACGCAAATAACTAGTGGGAACTTGTCTTTGTACTCAATAGTAAGTGCTTTACCTAATTCAACTATTTTTTCCTTTAATTCTTCTTCACCTATTAATATCTTTTTTATGTCCTTATTCATTTTATGCCTCCTCATAATAGTCAAAAGATACGATTAATACATTTTGAGTATCTTCATTTAATTTAAATCTTCTGCTTTTGTGATAACCCACTATCCATATTACATTATTGTCGACGCAAAGCAAAGGAATTTCCCAGCGTCTTTCAGCAGGAATTTTCTTATCAATGAAAATATCTTTTACTTTCTTTGTACCTTGCATCCCCATAGGTTCAATACGATCCCCTTCTTTTCTACTTCTAAGAAGAAGGTGTTTGCCTTGCTCCAAAATTTTATCATAATCAAAAACAGCTCCAAAAGGCTTAGGATTAAGATTTCTGTATACATCCATGCTCATAATATCCATACTACAACAGCAATGTAATTTAGATAATAATAATACCTTACCCGGCGTCAATTCGTAGCAAAAAGAATTTATTTCCCTTCTATTTCTATGAATTTCAGCAAATAAATAGTCATACTGGCGGATTACTTTTATTCTATTGGGCAAATCCAAACCCCAGACAGTATTATGTTTATCTTTTAATTTATTGAGAACAAGATCAATATGATGGTATTCTAATGAGATTTTCTTATTCGTTTTTCGTAGTACTTCTATTAATACTTCCCTCTTTAAACATATATGAAGATCATTAAACTTTTTAATATCTATTTTTCCATCAATAGTAATTCGTTTTACTTCTGCTTTTGCACATTTCTGAACAAAATCATAGTATTCTGTAGAAATATTACCTAATTGGCTTACTCCTTGAGCAAAATTAGGGTTAAATTTTTCTAAGTAGGGAATCACTTCTAATCTCAGTTTATTTCGATGATATTTTGCTTCTAAATTCGTTTTATCTAGTTTGGTAGAAAGTTTATGAATTTTACAATACTCTAGTATCTCTCTCTTTTGAACGGACAAAAATGGCCTTATAACCCTATCTTCTCTCATTGGAACAATTCCTCTTAGACCCTTCACTCCTGTACCACGAAGAAATCTCATAAGTATGGTCTCTACATTGTCATCGAGGTGATGTGCTAAAGCTATCTTATCTATACCCAACTTCTGCTTTAAATAATAAAAAAATTTATAGCGTTCTTCTCGACCTGCTTCTTCAACGGTAATCTTTCTTTCTTTGGCTAACCTTTCTACCTCACATCTTTTACTATAAAATGCTATCTTGTTTTTTTCACATAAATCCCGAACAAATTTTTCATCTTCATTTGCTTCTTTTCCACGGATCATATGGTTTAAATGACAAACAGCAATCTCTAAGCCAAAATTCTCACGGATTGAGTATAAAAAATGAAATAAAGCAATAGAATCAGGTCCCCCTGATACACCTATAAGGATCCGATCCCCAACATCTAACAATTTGTTCTCATTGACAAAATTTAAAACCTTTTCTTCCATTCCATCACCACTTCACGTAAACATAGGCTTATTGTATATGTTTTGGATTATTGTTTCAAGATAAAACAATAAATCGAAAAAAATAAAGCCACTAGCCACTAGCATATAGATAATTTATAAAGCTTCATAAACAATTATATTTAGAATCTCTATATCTAAGCTAGGACTAGGGCTAGGATGACTTGCTAACTATACTTTCCAAACCCTACCAACTAATATGGTAATATCATCTTTTGGATTAGGGCAAATGGCCTTGAATTGAGTAAATATTTTGTCTGCTATCTTCTGTGGGTTGTTAGACGAGATGTTTTTTACAGCATTTGTAATCCATTCTTCCACCGCTTCTGTATTATTGCAACATTCAAATATGCCATCTGTCATCATGACAATCAAATCACCTTCACCTAAGGAAAGAGTAATAGATTCTATAGCGATTTCGTCTAAAATACCTACAGGCAAGGATTGACCCCTTAACAGCTTTACTTTTCCATCTTGTATTATTAATGTAATAGCTGCACCAATCTTATTAAATTCTGCTACTCCCGTAAAGGTATCAAAGAGTACATAGTCTAAAGTTGAAAAAGTTTCTTTTTCATTGCGAAGCATAAGTACAGAGTTGATATTTTTAATCATAACAGTCTTGTCTATTCCTGCTTCCATAAACTTCTCTAGTAAATTCATAGTGGTATCGCTTTCCTCATAAGCGTTATCGCCTATTCCCATACCATCACATAGTGCAAGAACTCGATTACCATTTTCTAAAGTCTTATCGGAGAAAATATCTCCTGATTTTTCTCCAGCTACACTTGAGTAAGAGACAAGACCTGTACTGATTCTATATTCTGACAATTCACGGTAAATATATAAGTGTCCCCCATATTCTGATGAAAACATCTCATTATCCAAACCGATTTTTACATCTAGGACATCTGATAGCATTCGCGGAATTTTGTCTTTTGATATGGCTTCTTGCAATCTTTTATTACTGGCAATGGTCACCTTATACCTTTCATTTGCTTCTTGAATTACATACAGCTTTTCTACGCTTATATCATTTTTATCTAATTCTACAAAGACATTTCTTTCTTCATCGGATTTGATTAGCCATTTATCATTTAAGCTGTTTTTCATATCCTGAATCAACTCCCCTGCAAATTCCAATTGATTGGATACAAAGAGATTATTTTGACTAATTCGATGAATCATTTCCTTTTCTGCATTTATAAATTGAACTTGAAATTTAAATTGTTCTAGCAAATCTTCATCACAAATGCACATTGTGCTTAATTCTTCAAATACTTTAGAAGAATAATCTACAGGCTCTTCTTCAAGTATTTGAGCTACTTCTAAAAACATCTTATAAGTGTTTTCTCCATTCGTCTTCCAACATTTTTGAGCTAGATAGCATTCTTTGCAGACACAATTTGTGATTTTATCAAAAACTTTGTGATACACTTCCATATTTTCATATTCTGGATTAAAAAAGCTTGTCCCCATTTGTTTTAATAATATCGAGTATTTATTTAGCCTAGTTCGCAAGTTCTCATTAATTCTCTCTTTGCAGAAGGATTGATAAGATTCATTTACTTTGTCAAAATTGAAAAAATGAACCTTATCCCATAGAGCTTTAGGAATAATCAAAATAATTACAGAAGCAATAATAATCTCTTGTAGGTGGACAAAGACTTCCGTTGAGCCATTTAAATAAAAAGCCATCATGGCATTACTGACTATAAAGCCTGTAATAACCATTACTTTTCCTCCATCTCGAAAAACCCCCGATACAATACCGCATAGACCGTAAATCACAATAAGCAAAGGATTAGAGTTTGTACTTAAATTTTGCACAAGACCTAGTATCATACCTAATGGCGCTGATACGCTTATCCCTATACGCAAACTAAAGAGCAGAATTAGAAATACTGTTAAAACTGTGGGTATAGATATGCCAAAATACTCAATATTGTTTAATCCTAGTATCAATACAGATACAAATATACCTAAACATACAATTTCTTGATTAGAGTATATTTTTCGATTACGATTTATAAATAGACTTATAGCTACATTGTATATGTAAAATAGAGACAAAGATAATAAGCTCTCAACAAAAACAAGCACTGTATCAAATAGGTAATTAGCTTGAAATGAATTCATGAGCAAACCTACAATAATAATGCTTATGCTCATCAAGACAGCAAGCTGCCACTTTCTTGTAATATGCTTGAACAATTTAAAATAAGCAATAGTCATAAGCCCATAAACCAAAAGATTCTTAATCAATACTCCATATTCACCAGTGGTTAAAATCCCTAGTATTAAACAACTTCCTAGCCACCATTTTTTCTTATCATAATATAAAATGTAGCAATATAAAGAATATCCAAATGGCATTAGATAGCTTGTAAAATACCCTCTGCTCAAAATAAAGCCACATACTAATATAAACAAATCTTTTACTGAAAAAAAACGATTATTATCTTCAAGGAATTGATATCCCTTTTTTATACTCTTCTTTTGTACGCTTGTCTGAAAATTAGAGGCCATACCCTCTCCCCCTATTATAGTAGTAAATTACTTACGATTATAACAAAGGCTATATAGGAATTTTGTAAAAAAATGCGGAATAAAAATAGCAATCAGCGACCAGCAGCCAGCGTACTCGGGTATTCCTTTTAGGTCTTAGATCCTTCGCTGGGCTCCAGGATGACTACTGCAGGAGCTTGGGTCTTTACCTCGCCTATAGGCGAGTTTTCCACCTTCCACCTTCCACCTTTCACCTTCCACTATTAAAGTTTTCCCGTCCAACCGCCCATCTATATAATAAAAAAACTTCTAACCTATACAAAAGTATAAACTAGAAGTTAACTATTCATTGCTTATTATTAAGTTTGGTGGTCGCAATAGGGCTCGAACCTATGACCCCCTGCTTGTAAGGCAGGTGCTCTCCCAGCTGAGCTATGCGACCATATTAGTTGTATGTTCTACGTTTTAAGTTCTAAGTAATTAAGTCACCTACGGGACTGTTGTTTTAAAACTTTTCATTGTTCATCATTCATTTTTCACTGTTCATTATTAAATGGTGGTCGCAATAGGGCTCGAACCTATGACCCCCTGCTTGTAAGGCAGGTGCTCTCCCAGCTGAGCTATGCGACCATATTAGTTGTATGTTCTATGTTGCAAGTTCTAAGTAATTAAGTCACCTATGGTGACTATTAAACTTATGACTCTATTTAAACATTGTTCATTATTCATTGTTCATTGTTCATTATTATATGGTGACCCCACCGGGAAGTATCCGCTTCGCGTCTACCCTCTTCGTTCGCTTGGCTCACTCAGAGATTTCTTCACTATTCAATATGCATTTAGCATATTGAATTGCTTCGCACCGTTCCGAAACCCTCTCAGGGTTCGATTCCCTGGTGCTAGCCTTTATCGTACATTGTTCATTATTTATTTTTCACTGTTCATTGTTATATGGTGACCCCACCGGGAATCGAACCCGGGATACCGCCGTGAAAGGGCGATGTCTTAACCGCTTGACCATAGGGCCACTATTTATTTATTAATGGTAGCGGCGAACGGATTTGAACCGCTGACACCACGGGTATGAACCGTGTGCTCTAGCCAACTGAGCTACGCCGCCATATTATTTGGTTGCGGGAGCAGGATTCGAACCTACGACCTCCGGGTTATGAGCCCGACGAGCTACCAAGCTGCTCCATCCCGCGCTATTAGTTCTAAGTTCTATGTTTTATGTTCTAAGTATTTAAATCACCTTTGGTGATTATAATGCTTTTACTTACAACGTAGATCTTATAACTTACAACTTAATTGGTGCCGAAGACCGGAATCGAACCGGTACGGTCTTTAAGGACCGCAGGATTTTAAGTCCTGTGCGTCTGCCAGTTCCGCCACTTCGGCTTGTCCACAAGGGACAAAAATTATTATAGTACATCTTCAACTATTCGTCAATAACTTTTTTTACTTTTTTAAAAAATTAAAAATAGCACCTTCTAAATTATCGTAATCACTTGTCTTAAAAGATTCCTTTTTATAACGCTTTAAAACTTCAGAAACAATGATGGCGCCAGCTGTTATGATATCAGATCTTTGAGGATTTAGTCCCAAGATTTTTTTTCGCTGTTCATCTTTAAGCATAGAAAATTTTTTAATCATTTTATCTATATCTTCTAAAAAAACTTCACTATTGTGTATTTTTTCTGGAGTATACTCTTCCATTTCTTGAACTATTTGAGACAATGTGGTAGCTGTTCCCCCTACACCAATTATTGTAAAAGATTCCTCCATTTTATTTGCTGCTCTTAAGGTTTCCTGTACCATATGACTAATATCTCTTAGCTCTCGGTCTATAGGTGGATCATTTTTTATAAATCTCTCTGTCATCCGCACTGCGCCCATATCAAAACTTATACTATTTAAAATTCTGCCCTTAGCTGCACAAATTAACTCTGTACTGCCCCCTCCTACATCCATAATAATAATAGGCTCTCCCTTATATTGTTCACTTACACCTAAAAAAGCATATCTAGCTTCTGTCTGACCATCTAAAATATCTACTGTTAAACCCAAGTCCTTCTTAGCCAAATCTATAAATTCACTGGCATTTTTCGCATCCCTAAGGGCACTGGTACCAAAAACAATAAACCCATCGACTCCTTTACTCTCACTTAGTTCTTTAAACTCTTTAAGAGCTTCTACATTTCTGAGAATAGTCTCTTGATTAATGATCTTATTCTCATCCACTCCTTGTCCCATGCGAGTAGTAATTAAATGCTTTTCTCTATGAATAATTCTATCCTCCTCAACAGAGGCAATAAGAAGTCGTGTAGAATTTGTTCCAATATCAATTACGGCGTATTTTTTCATTTGAAAGCTCCTTCCGGTTAAGGTGGTAAGGTGGTACGAGGTGGTAAGGTGGTAAGCAAAAGCATTTACCCGCCTTCGGCGAGCTTATCTTTCAATTTGCACATCCAGTTCTTCTATTTTAAATTCTAGTTGCACGTAGTTAATTTCGCAAAGATCCTTCACTGCGCTCTGGATGACTGAGGTCCCTCCGCGTAGGTCTTTATCTCGCCTAAAGGCGAGTTGTTTTTACTTACCACCTTGAAGCTTACCACCTTACCACCTAGAGAACAATAAAAGCATCCCTTAGGATGCTTTTATTGTTCTCTATATTATCTATTAAAACACCTATTTTTTGCTTTCTTAGCGTTTTTCTTAAGAGCTTGTTGTCTTTCTTCACTATCCTTTAGGAATTGACTAAGTTGATCATCAAAAGTAGGGGCGTGATTGTTGCTTTCGTTCTTCTTATAATGATTATTTCTTGGCTTATATTGTTGTTTGGGGGGTTGCTGTTTTGGGGGTTGTTCCTTTTTAGGTTGCGCTTGTCGTATGGATAATCCTACTTTCCCTTCATTGATGGAAATAATCTTTACTTTTACAGTGTCATTTTCTTTTAAATAGTCTGAAACTTCCTTTACAAATCCATCTGCTACTTCAGAGATATGGACTAAACCAACTTTGCCTCCAATATCAACAAATGCACCAAATTTTGTAATGCTTTTTACTACACCTTCTACTATTTGATTTACCTCAAATGGCATTGACAAAAATCCTCCTCATATATTATAAATAATAATTGATACCAATAATAACTACTTTTCTTCAGATTCTACTTCTATTATTACTTTTTCTTCAGGGTAGACTAGTCCAAAATATTTCCTGGCTAACATCTCAATATATTTTTCAGATTCCATTTGAGTAAGCTCATTATCTAATTGTTCTAGTTTGTCCTTTTCTTGGGATAGCTGAAGCTCAAGTTCTTTTTTTTGATTCTTGAGTTGATAATACTGCACTTCTACGGAGATAATATTATAAAGAAAAAAGCAAAGTATTCCTACGATAATTAGCAGTCGACCTTTATTTATTTTTCTTTTCTTTTTCACTATCTACGCTTCCCCTTTGTTATTAATAGATATATTATTTCACAAAATGAGGGAAAACACAAGACTTATCAACTCTTGAATAAATATGATTTATATTTTTTAAAATCTTTCACTACTTTGTTGATAATCTTTCTCCATAAATTATTCACTGCCTTGCTCTTTTGTGCAATCTTTCTAATCGGAAAAGTAATGATTTTAAAAAAACAAATTATTTTTCTACCAATTAGCCTAATAATCTCCTTGATTAAATGAAATACCCTTCGAACTAGTTTACTTAAGGTAAAGAAGTAAATAAACCATCCTAAACCAAATCCTAAAAGATTATAAAATCTAAAATTGATATTATTAACATAAAACAATAGCCCTACAATAATGCTAAAAGCAAAAGCCCAAAACAATAAATCTGAAATAGATCTTCTTTTAATGAGATTGTCATTTATTAAGACATCTACAAAGTCGTAAAGAATTCCAATGATTATTCCTCCATACAAAGTATAGAGGAATACATAGACTTGCAAATAGATATTTTCATTCATGATTGTCCCCTAAACTCTATTTAAATAATCTGCTAAAAATACCTTCTCCTTTTTTAAATAGACTACTTTCATCGCTATAAACAAAAGAATCAATGATTCCCTTTACCTCTAGTTCTCCACCCTCTAAATTTAATTTGACAATATGTAAATCCTGACCACCTATAGTTAATAAACCCAAATGCGTCTCTAAAATAACTGTCTCTTCATTAAAACTATGTACATCTTTAACCCCAGATAATCTTAGTTCTTCTCTAGATATTAACTCTACTTTACCCGTTCCCATTATTTTTTGATCGTCCATGCTATACACCTCCTATATATATACTATTTATATGTGCAAATCTTTCAAATATACCTGTAGTTTTTATAAGAAAATTGAAGATTTATGTCCGTTCCTTTTGTTCATACCTTGGAATTTGGTACGACTTTTTCGTTATAAGCTCTAAGTTCTACTTTTTAACAATAGTTGAACATTTGTTAGGCAATTGTGGAAGGATGGTTAAACAATTGTTTAAATGCTTTACTGCTCTAGGTAGATTAGAGCTCGTTAGCTTACGAAAACTCTTCTAAAGATTTAAAAGTGTATCCTTGGTCTTTTAAATCTGAAATAACATCCCCTAGTGCTTCCACATTACTTTGGGATACTGTATGAAGCATAAGAATACAACCTGGATGTACAGAGCTTATAATTTTTTCATAAGCTATATCTTTACCTGGTTGGTTATCCGTTTCCCAATCTTTGTAAGATAAAGACCAAAACACAGTAGTATAATTTAACTCCTTAGCAATTTTTAAACTCTCTTCTGTAAATCTACCAGAAGCAGGTCTAAAAAACTTATCGGTATAATCTACACCCATTACTTGCTTGTAACAAAGCTCAAAATCTACAAGTTCCTTTTTGATTTCTCCTGATAATAAAGTAGATAAATCTGCATGTGTATTACCATGATTGCCAACAATATGACCTTCCTCTTTCATTCTCTTTACAATGTCTGTGCTGCTTCTCAAATAATCACCTGTGATAAAAAAGGTTGCTTTTACATTTTGCTCTTTTAAGATATCTAATACATCCAAAGTATAATTATTAAGCTCATATCCACAGTTAAAACTTAAGTATATCTCTTTTTCTTCACTACCTATTACATAAGCATTGTATTTTTCTATATAAGAATCAACATAATTTGGAAATACGGGTCTTTGATTCTTCTCACTTTTTGGAACAAACCAGTCAACACCACTAGTTTCAGCCTGATTGCTATTTGCAGATGTACTCATTTGCTCTTCCTGACCAAAGTGATTTACTGATGAGATAACGATAATGCAGATAATAAAAATAAAAATAAAGGGCAGATAATTGTCTTTTCTTCTCATATTAATCTCCTTTAAAAAAGTTCACAACTCCTTAATTCATTTTATTTAAAGAAAATAAATATATTACTAAAAGATGTTATGAAATCATAGGATGTAATATGGATTATCAAAAAGCGCTGAGAAAAAAAGAAAATACAATGAAGTTTTAAGTAGAAAAGGCTGAAAGCTGAATGCTGCAAGCGGAACTCTTTAGTTGGAAAGTTGGTATGTTTGAAAGTTAGAAAAATCCAGATAGTTTGTTAGTTGGGCAGAAAGGATGTACTCGCCTTTGGCAAGGTAGAGAAAGGCAAGATCCTTCACTGCGCTCTAGGATGACGGGGCAGTTCGCTAGGGATGGCTTGGCAGGTCTTTTATGTGCCTAAGGCACGCTTGACCCTAACTACTGCTTTTGTCATCCTTGAGGAGCTTGCGACGAAGGATCTTATGACCCAAAAGGAATACCTAAGTACTGGTCGCTGAACGCTGGCCGCTGGTTGCTGTGTTTCCGCATTCCGCTTTCAGCTTTCCGCTATTACAATTGTTTTGTCATCTCTACGTGCGGAATGCCCTCGTCCACAAAGAGACCTGAACTTTGAGTATATCCTAGCTTTTCGTAGAATTCTTTGGCTTGTACTTGGGCGCCTAGTATGGCTTTTTTGCAGTCCTTTTCCCTTGCTATGGATTCTAAAGACTCAATAATTACTTTTCCTAATCCTAATTTTCGGTATTCTTTTAGAACGCAAATCCTCTGTAATTTCGCATCTCCATGGATAATTCTAATTCTTCCTGTTGCTACAGGAAGTTTGTCCTTATAAAGTACGATATGTTCAGAAACATCTTCGTATTCATCTAATTCATTCTCCCTAGGCACTCCCTGCTCCTCTACAAAGACCTTTAATCGAATATAGAATGCATCTTTTCGTTCTTCTTTATTTTTTATACGCTTTATTTCCATAAACTCACACCTTACTAATTTCTTAAAAAATCAATAATATGAATATACCATATTATTGCTAATTGAACAATTGTCGAACAGTTGTAGAACAATGGTCAAACAATTGTTGAGCAGTTGCCGAACGATTGTTAAGCAGTTAGAAATCAATTGATACGCGATTATCAAAATATTCCCCCTATACGTGAGTATGCTCTTCTACTTTTAGTCAAATCCCATCTGCTTTTATGTAAGCACATGTTGCTTTTTCTTATAATATACGACCAAAAAATGATTAGTGCAAAGCAGATAATCTGCACAAATAATAAGATGACCGTCAATGGCGGTCATCTTATTAGAGAAGTAACATTTGATCAATATTACGTTTTATCTTTTTCAACAGATGGTATATTCATCATTGAATCACTTTGTACCATCTTAAACGTAGAATAACAAAGAGCAAACATTATGAATATAAATGGAAAAACAGCAATGATAGCGACAGTCTGTAAAGCCTCTAGCCCGCCCATAATAATCAAGATTGCTGCAGACAACGCTAGTGCTATACCCCATAAAAGTTTTAAACTTGTTTTAGGTGAATTGTTTCCTCCACTAGAAAGCATTCCAAGTACAATAGTCGCTGAATCCGTAGAAACCACGAAAAAAGTAAATACAACAAATAGAACAATAGGTATCGTTATTTCTCTTAAGGGAAATTGATTAAATAATACATATATGCCACTTGCTATATCTGCATTAACTGCTTTTTCAATAATTCCCTTAGTGATTTCATTTAATTCAAAATGAAGTGCTAAGGGCTAACTCCCCAATGTAAAAAAGAGATGGCCATAGACCATTCCGCTGCTTCCATTGATCCAGGAGCACCTGCATAAGTCAGACTTTAATATGCAATATCCCTTCTATATTGCATTCCTTCAAAAGAAATCTTCTTTACATCTTCGTATGCCTTATCTCTTGCTTCTTCTGTTGTATCTCCTATAGATGTTACGCCTAGGACTCGCCCTCCATCGGTTATGATTTTGCCTTCTTTTTCTTTTGTTCCAGCATGAAAGACTATGCTATTTTCTATTTGTTCAAGTCCTGTAATGACTTTTCCCTTTTCGTAACGATCTGGGTATCCTCCTGATGCTAGAACAATAGTTACTGCGCTTTTATTGCTCCACCTTATGTCTTGTGTTGATAATGTTCCTTTTATCATGCTTTCAAATATGTCTACAATATCTGTTTCTAGTCTTACAAGTACAGATTGAGTTTCTGGG
The DNA here is from genome assembly GCF_003317055.1 of Alkalibaculum bacchi. Taxonomy (NCBI): domain Bacteria; kingdom Bacillati; phylum Bacillota; class Clostridia; order Eubacteriales; family Eubacteriaceae; genus Alkalibaculum; species Alkalibaculum bacchi. Next base: position 176,427 of record NZ_QNRX01000004.1, on the reverse strand, counting down.
TCTCCAAATCGCACATTAAATTCAAGGACCTTTGGCTTGTTTTCTTCAATCATCAAACCAATAAAGAGGATGCCTTTATAATCTAGCCCTTCATCTTTAAAGCCTTTTATTATGGGATCTAAGACTTCTCTTTTTACGATTTCATTCAAATGAGAATCAAATAATCTGTTGGGTGAGTATGTACCCATGCCACCTGTGTTGTTGCCCTGATCATTATCCCCAATCCGCTTATAATCCTGAGCACTTTCCATTGGGACGATGTTTTTACCATCTACAAAGCAAAGAATGGACGCTTCTGTTCCACTTAAGAATTCTTCTAATACTACCTTTGTGCCAGCTTCTCCAAAAGACAAATCACCCATCATTTCCTTTAGTGTCTGTCTGGCAATATCTTTTGTTTCTGCTATGATTACCCCTTTGCCTGCAGCTAAGCCATCGGCCTTGACTACAACGGGCAAATCAAATTCATCTAAACCTTTTAATGCAGAGTCTAAATCTGTATATTCTCTATAGGCTGCTGTTGAGATATCATACTTTTCTAAAAATTTTTTTGTAAAGGCTTTACTCCCTTCAAACTGAGAGCATATCTTATTAGGTCCAATTACCTTTAAACCCTTTTCTTCAAATTTATCGCATATGCCAAGAACTAGTGGTACTTCTGGTCCAACAACCGTTAAATCCACTGCATTTTCTACGGCAAAGGATACTAAACCATCTAAATCTTCTACAGAAATATTTACACACTGTGCAAGCTGCCCAATTCCAGGATTCCCTGGAGCACAGTAAATCTTTTCTACTCTTGAACTCTGAGATATTTTCCAAACCAAAGCATGCTCTCTTCCCCCAGATCCGATAACTAGAATGTTCATGTGAATGCCTCCTTTTTGAGGTGGTCAGGTGATAAGGTGGTCAGGTGGTCAGCAAATATGCGACTGGCGTCGCAGTGAACAATAAATATAGAACAATGAATAATTAACAATAAGAAATGCTAAGTAATAGTCGCATATTTGTATTGTTCTATGTTCACTGTTCATTTTTCATCGTTCATTGAAAGCTTTATTAGTCTTACCCTTTCCGCTCTCCCTAACCAACGAACTGCCTATTACCATAGTTTTTTATTTCGTACTTATCATACAGAGATCCTTCGCTAGCGTTCAGGATGACTTCTGCAGTAGCTAGGGTCGGACCCTAACCACCGACAGTGGCTTAATGTACGCGAACACAGCTCGCCCCATGACTCGCCCCAGGCGAGAAAAGGTTTTGCTGACCACCTTATCACCTGACCACCTGACCACCTATTTTAATGTTTAAAATGCCTCAAATCCGTAAATACCATAGCAATATTTTTTTCGTTGCATAGTTTTATAGAGTCTTCGTCTCGAACAGAGCCTCCTGGTTGGATGATGGCGGTGATGCCTGCATTGGCGGCTGCTTCTACGCAATCTTCAAATGGGAAGAAGGCGTCAGACGCCATAACAGCTCCTTGTACTTTATCTGCAGACTGGCGAATGGCGTTTTCTAGAGCCCAAATTCGACTTACTTGACCTGGACCATTTCCTATTAGCATTTTATTTTTTGCAATGCTAATACCATTTGATTTCGTATTTTTAACAGCTTTCCATGCAAAGAGCAAGTCTTCCATTTCCTTATCTGTAGGCTGCCTATTTGTAACGCATCTTACTTCTCCATCTAGGAGCTTTTCATCTCGGTCTTGTACTAATATGCCTCCTAGGACTTTTTTAAACTCCATGCCATAGTCTTGCTTTTCGATATTAGATAATTCCATAATTCGAATATTTTTCTTTTCCTTTAATACTTCTAATGCTTCTTTTGTATAAGAAGGAGCTACGATGACTTCAATAAAGGTTTCGTTGATTATTAAAGCTGTTTCTTCGTCGATTTCTCTATTGGCTGCAATGATTCCCCCAAAGATGGAAACAGGATCACATTCATAAGCCTTCTTATAAGCCTCTAAGATGCTGTTTGCACTGGCTATTCCACATGGGTTTGCGTGTTTTACAGCCACAACAGTAGGCTCGCCTTTAAATTCTTTTAAGATTTCTAAGGCTCCATTTGTGTCGCTAATATTATTATAAGAAAGTTCTTTTCCATGAAGTTGAATTGCATTAATCAGTGTACCTTCGCTTCTCTCTACATCTTTGTAGAAGGCAGCTGATTGATGAGGATTTTCACCATATCGTAAGACTTGAACTTTTTCAAAGGATAGGGTAAGAGTAGCAGGGTATTCTTTAGAACCTGTTCTCTTTCTTAAGTAATTTGCAATCATAGAATCATACTGAGCTGTATGTTCAAAGACTTTTAAAGCCAAATTATATCTTGTCTCAAGAGATACTTCCCCATTTTCTTTTAGTTCTTGAATTATCTTATTGTAATCTTCAGGATCTGTAATCACTACAACATCTCTGTAATTCTTAGCAGAAGACCGAAGCATTGTAGGACCACCAATGTCGATGTTTTCAATAGCTTCTTCTAAAGTCACATTTTCTTTGTCAATGGTCTTCTTAAATGGATATAAGTTTACTACTACCACATCTATTGGTGTGATTTCTAATTCTTCTAATTGCTTTATATGGTCAGGCTGATTTCTCATAGCTAGAATTCCGCCGTGAATTTTTGGATGTAATGTTTTCACTCTACCGTCTAGACATTCTGGAAATCCTGTAACATCACTAATTGGGATAACTTTAATCCCTTCCTCTTGTAATAATTTGGCTGTTCCACCTGTGGATATGATTTCTACATTCATCTCATCTAATGTTTTTGCAAAAGATAAAATCCCTTCTTTATCTGATACACTTATTAATGCTCTCACTTGTACAGACTCCTCCTTTACTCTAATACTGTAACTATTCTACCATTTAGTATTAATTTATTCTGACACATTTTTTTAACGCTCTCGCTTAGTATTCTGTGTTCTACTTCTAATACCCTCTTTTGTAAGTCTTCAGGGCTATCGTCTGGGTATACTGCTACTGTTTCTTGCATAATAATAGGTCCTGTATCCATTCCTTCATCTACGAAATGAACGGTTGCTCCGCTAACTTTTACACCGTATTCAATAGCCTTCTCATGGACTTTTAATCCATAATAACTAGTACCACAAAAACTAGGAATAAGAGAGGGATGAATATTGATGATTTTACCCTTATAAGAATGCACTAGTTTAGAGGATATTTTTTTTAAATAACCTGCTAAAACGATAAAGTCAATTTTTTTATTTCTTAATATTTTTATTATTTTATCGTCTTCATTAGAATCTATATAATAACCTACTATATTATGGTCCTCAGCTCTTTTTAACCCGTAAGCTTTTGAGTTATTTGAGAGAACCAATTCAATATTGCCATATTTTCCGTGAACCTGATCCATTAACGTTTGGAGATTCGTCCCTCCGCCTGACACAAAGACGGCAATATTTTTTAAGGCCATAAAGCAACACCCTGGTCACCATTAGCAATTTCCCCTAGAATAATAGTCTCTTCTTTCCCTTGCTTAATAGAACTTACCACTGTATCTACGTCTTCAGGAGATACAACCATGACAAAACCAATTCCCATATTAAAAGTATTGTACATATCGTCATCCTCTAAATTTCCTAGCTTTTGCATCATTTCAAATACAGGCAATTTGGGGATTCGATTTTTATAAATATTTGCAGTTAAACCTTGGGGAATCATTCTTGGAATATTTTCGTAGAAGCCACCGCCAGTAATATGAGAAATCCCTTTAATATTATTCTCTGTTATGGCCTTGAAAGCAGAATGATAATAGATTTTAGTAGGAGTTAGTAGTGTTTCGCCTAAAGTGGCTCCGAATTCTTGAATGTATTGATCTAATGAAAATTGACTATGATTAAAAAATAATTTACGCACTAATGAAAAACCATTGCTATGGATACCACTAGAAGGAATTCCTAATACTACATCTCCTTCTTTAATGTTTTTACCTGTAATAATTTTTTCTCTATCAGCAATACCTACTGCAAAACCAGCTATATCGTATTCGTCTTCTGTGTACATATCAGGCATTTCTGCTGTTTCACCACCAATTAAAGAGGCTTCGCTTTGGAGACAACCCTCTGCAACTCCTGCCACAATTTGTTCAATTCTCTCAGGGTTATTTTTTCCACATGCAATATAATCTAAGAAGAAAAGCGGTTTTGCCCCTTGGCATATAATATCATTGACACACATAGCTACACAGTCAATACCTATAGTATTGTGTTTATCCATCTTTTGAGATATAACAAGCTTTGTACCGACTCCATCTGTTCCAGAAACTAATACTGGGTTATTGTATCCACTAGGCAAAGCAAAAAGACCTCCAAAACCGCCTAAATCAGAGATTACATTTTTACTAAAGGTCTTCTTTACATGTTTTTTTATTCGTTCTACAGATTCATATCCTGCTTCAATATTTACACCAGCATCTTTATACGTTATTTTTTTCATATCCTTCTCCTATTCTTAATGAAGTAACATATTTGTCAGCCTTTAGCACTCCATTATTCAATATCAGGAGGTAAAAGCAAGTTAGCGAAAATGATATTAGCTCACCCAAGGTGAGTCTTACCACCTTACCACCTTACCACCTTACCACCTTATTCTCTTTGTATTGGAACTTCCATTGGGTAATCTGCATCGAAACAAGCCTTGCAATAGGTGTTTTCACCGCCAACGGATTGTAACAATCCTTCTACAGAGATAAATCCTAATGTATCTGCACCAATCATTTCTCGGATTTCTTCTACATCGTGTTTTGAACCAATTAAATCTTGTCTATAAGGAGTATCAATGCCAAAATGACAGGTATGAGTAACAGGAGGACTGCTAACCCTAAAATGCACTTCTTTTGCACCAGCCGCTCGTAGTAATTTCACTAATCTTTTTGAAGTAGTCCCTCTTACGATAGAATCATCGATAATGACAACTCGCTTACCGTCAATATTTTCCTTAATGGTGTTAAGTTTTATCTTTACGCCTTCTTCTCTCAGTTCTTGAGTAGGTTGGATAAAGGTCCTTCCAACATATTTGTTTTTAATAAGTCCCATACCGTAGGGAATTCCAGATTCTTGAGCGTAACCAATAGCCGCTGGTATTCCTGAGTCCGGTACTCCTATTACGATATCTGCTTCAACACTATGTTCTTTTGCCAAAATCATACCTGCATTATGCCTTGCATAATATACGCTCCTGCCATCGATGATGGAGTCTGGGCGAGCAAAATAAATCAATTCAAAGATACAAGACTTTCTCTTAACCCAGTTATTTTGTTGAAAAGATTGAACTCCATCCTTATCTATAACCACAATTTCACCTGGCTCTATATCTCGTACCAACTCTGCACCAATTGCATCTAGGGCGCAACTTTCTGATGCAATTGCATAAGTATCGTTTGTCTTACCAAGACACAAAGGTCTTAAGCCATGGGGATCACGAATGCCGATTAACTTATCTTCCGTGGTGATGACTAAAGCATAGGCTCCTTTAATGATCTCTACCACTCTTCTTATGGCATTGACCATGCCATCCTTTAAGCTTCTTGCAAGTAAATTTACAATAACCTCTGTATCAATATCTGTCTGAAAGACTACTCCACTATCTTCTAACATTTCTCTTAAAGCTTTGAAATTAATCAGATTACCATTATGTGCTAGGGCGATTTGATTTGTCTTATAATTTACAAATAAAGGTTGTGCATTTCGAATATCACCATCTCCACTTGTAGCATATCTTACATGACCTATTCCAATATTGCCCTTTAAGCTTTCAATAAACTCATTACCTTTAAAGATTTCGGATACGATACCATTTTCTTTAAATTTGCTGATTTTCCCATCTTGATTTGTGGCAATGCCAGCACTTTCTTGACCTCTATGTTGTAGAGCATAAAGACCATAATAAAGCAATCTAGCCACATCTTTTTGTTCATCAGTGCAATAGACACCGACAACTCCACATTCTTCTTTTAATTTATCATCCAAATCGTCTGTTGTATGCACTCTTTTGGCTTTTCCTTCATATAGCATATCTAGTTTATTCATAAGCAAAACTCCCTTTTGAACAGTAGTCAAACAATGGTTGAGCAGTAGTTGAACAATAGTTTAACAATTGTTTAACTACCGTTCAGCTATTGTTTAACCATTGTTAAATTAACCAACTGTTTAGCATTTTTTACAGCATCTTCTGCAACTTGTCGTTCTTTTCAACCACTTGTTTTGCTAATTCTTGTTTATATTCTTTATAGGATGCTCTTAACTCTGGGTATTTTACGGATAGAATTTGAATAGCTAGTAACCCTGCGTTTAAGCTACCGTTAATAGCTACTGTAGCAACAGGCACTCCTGATGGCATCTGTACTATAGACAAAAGGGAATCTAGTCCATCCATAGTAGATGATTTTATAGGTAGTCCTATAACAGGAAGTGGTGTGATTCCAGCAAGTACTCCTGGCAGGTGAGCTGCCTTTCCTGCTGCTCCTATCATAAGCTCTATGCCATTGGATTCTGCATTTTTAGCAAATTCAAAGGCTATTTGAGGAGTTCTATGAGCTGAGATTACTCTAGCGTCTACTTCTACATTAAATTTCTTTAGTATATCTATAGTCTCTTTTACAACTTGGTAGTCTGAGTCACTACCCATTACAATTCCTACTTTTGGCATCTACATTCACCTCATCTTTAATAAGGTGGTCAGGTGGTAAGGTGGTAAGGTGGTAAGGTGGTCAGCAAAACCTTTTCTCGCCTACGGCGAGTTTGAGTTTTTCCCGTCCAACCGTCCAACCGTCCAACCGTCCAACCGTCCAACCGTCCAACCGTCCAACCGTCCAACCGTCCAACCTTTTTCTTATCTTTTATATTGTCTATTGTATTTCAAAATTATATTTGAAAATATTGAACTCCTGATTCAAATATGAATTGATTTTTTTCGCCGCTTTGATTTTTATGAATATCATTTCCGATTCTCTCTGAGTGTCCCATCTTACCTAATACTCTTCCATCTGGACTTGTGATTCCTTCTACTGCGTAAAGGGAGCCATTAGGATTATATCGTCCATCATAACTTGCATTTCCTGATAAATCTACGTACTGAGTTGCAATTTGGCCCTTATCAATAAGTTCTTGTAAAGTGCTCTCATCAGCTACAAATCGTCCTTCGCCGTGAGACATAGGGATATTATGCATTTGTCCAAGTTCTACCTTATTTAACCAAGGAGAGCGTTTGGAAACCACTTTTGTCATAGACAATCGAGAAATATGTCTACCTATTTTATTATACGTTAATGTTGGCGCAGATTCGCCTAAAGGCCGAATCTTACCATATGGTACTAGACCTAGTTTAATCAGTGCTTGAAAGCCATTGCAGATGCCTAAAATCAAACCATCTCTCTTATTTAACAGTTCCATAACAGCTTCTGTAATATATGGATTTCTAAATATTGTAGCAATAAACTTACCTGATCCATCAGGTTCATCCCCTGCACTAAAGCCTCCTGGCATCATTAGGATTTGTGCCTCCGAAATTTTCTTTGCCATGTTCTTTAAAGATTCTTCAATATCCTGTGAATTTAAATTCTTAAAGACCATAGAGTTCACAGTTGCACCTGCTTTTTCAAATGCTTTGATAGAATCATATTCACAATTAGTACCTGGAAAAACAGGAATAAATACCCTTGGAGCGCCAATTTTTTGACCTTTATATACTCTTGGGCTGGTTTCAAAATGAAGAGTCTTTAAGTCACCTATTTCATCCTCTTTTATTGGATGAACCTTAGCAAGAGGTAACTCGTAAGCCTTTATTAAAGAGTCTACATCTATATTCTCTTTGCCTATTTTAATTAATTCTTCATCAACGGTCTCTCCTATAAGGGTAAATTGATTATCTAGTTGACCTTCTTTGTTGGCCTTTACCTCTACAAGGATACTGCCAATGCTTTTATCAAATAGCCTATTTACCTCAAAGGATTCATTTATACTTACACCAATTTTATTCCCAAAACTCATCTTAGCTAGAGCCACTCCAATGCCACCTTTTCCAATGGTCTTAGCTGATAGAATCACCTTTTGATTTATTAAGTTTTTAATTTTTGAGTACTTTTGTTTCAATTCCTCAAAGTTTGGAATTTCTTTCTCATCTCTTTTGATTTCTACTAGATAAATTTTTGAACCCGTTTGTTTAAATTCTGGAGATAATACGTTCTCCGCCTTATCTACTGTAACTGCAAAAGAGATAATAGTAGGTGGTACTGTCAAATCATTAAAGGTTCCGGACATGCTGTCTTTTCCACCAATGGCTGCAATCCCTAGAGCATCTTGCGCAAAGTAAGCCCCTAATAGAGCACTAAAAGGTTTCCCCCATTTAACAGGGTCTTTTTCCAATCTTTCAAAGTACTCCTGCATGCTCAATCGAATTTTTGTGTAATCTCCGCCCATGGCTACGATTTTTGCTACAGATTCTACTACGGAATATATACCTCCATGATAAGGACTCCACTCACATACTTCTGGGTCGTATCCATAGCTCATCAAACTACAAGTATTGGTCTCTCCTTTGAGGACAGGGATTTTTCCAGCCATACCTTCAGCAGGTGTAATAGCGTATTTTCCCCCATAAGGCATGAGTACAGATCCAGCCCCAATAGAACCATCGAACATCTCCCCAAGCCCTTGCTGAGAGCAAGCATTTAAGTCCTGTAATTCACTCATAAAAATTTCTTTTAACGAATCTTCATGATGATGATTTTCTACACTTTGATTTGGTGAGGCAATCATTACATCTGCGTATTGTTTCGCTCCATTTGTATTTAAAAACGCCCTGCTCAAATCAAGTATGACTTTATTTCTCCATTTCATAATCAGTCTGCCACTTGCTGTTACATCTGCTACTTTTGTTACCTCAAGGTTTTCCTCATGTCCAAAGGAAATAAAATCTTCTAAATCTTTTGCAGCTATGACTACTGCCATTCTCTCTTGAGATTCTGAAATTGCTAATTCTGTACCATCTAATCCTTCGTATTTTTTAGGCACCGCATCTAGATCAATATCTAAACTATCTGCAAGCTCTCCTATTGCTACAGAAACACCACCTGCACCAAAGTCGTTACATCTCTTTATGAGTTTCGTCACTTTAGGTTTTCGAAACAATCTTTGAATCTTTCTCTCTTCTGGTGGATTTCCTTTTTGAACTTCAGCTCCACATTGAGTTAAAGATTCTTCTGTATGTGCCTTAGAAGAACCAGTAGCGCCTCCGCATCCGTCTCTTCCTGTCCTTCCACCAATGATTAACACAATATCTCCAGGCAAAGGCTCTTCTCTCACTACATTTTCCTGTGGGGCTGCTCCGATTACTGCACCTACCTCCATTCTCTTTGCTATATATCCTGGATGGTAAATTTCGGTGACTTGTCCTGTTGCAAGCCCAATTTGATTTCCATAGGAACTAAATCCCTTAGCGGCTTCTTTAGATATCTTTCTTTGTGATAATTTACCTGGTATTGTCTCATCTATAGATTTTCTTGGATCTCCACTGCCTGTTACTCTCATAGCTTGATAAACATAACTTCTTCCTGAAAGGGGATCCCGAATGGCACCGCCTAGACAAGTTGCAGCCCCACCAAAAGGTTCGATTTCCGTAGGATGATTATGAGTTTCATTTTTAAACATTAAAAGCCATTTCTCAGTTTGTCCATCTACATCTACATCAATCTTTATGCTGCAGGCATTGATTTCTTCTGATTGATCCAAATCCTCTAACAAACCCATCTTCTTACACTGTTTTGTATTGATGGTCCCTAGGTCCATAAGGGTAATTGGTTTCTTTGTCTCAATGTATTCTCTTGAAGCTAAATACTGCTTTAAAGTGCTTTCTATCTGTTCTTTATAAGGACCTTCTTCAATTTGAATGTCTCGAATTTCTGTAAAGAAGGTAGTATGCCTACAATGATCAGACCAATAGGTATCAATCACTTTTAATTCTGTCACTGTAGGATTTCTTTTTTCATCTTTTCCAAAGTACTCTTTGACAAATAACATATCTTCTTTGCTCATAGCAAAGCCTTTTTCTTTTCGGTACTGTTCTAGTTCTTCATCATTAAATAAGATAAAGCCTTTTATTATTTCAATATCATTTGGTTCCTCTAAATCATCTGTCAGTTTATGAGGGATTTCCATAGATGCTTCTCTTGAATCTACTGGATTAATACAGTAGTCTTTTATTTTTGTAAATTCCTTATCTGAAATTTTTCCTCTTAACAATATTACTTTTGCCGTTTTTACTTTAGATCTTGCTTCAGGGAGGAGTATCTGTATGCACTGTGCTGCAGAATCTGCCCTTTGATCATATTGACCTGGCAAGTATTCCATAGCAAAAAATCTTTCTTCTTCTACATGTGGAAAATCTTCATCATATACCTTATCTACATTGGGTTCTGACAATATGAGCTTTTTAATCTGCTCATAAACAGAGTCTTCTTGAGCCACAAAATCGTATCTGTTGAGAATACGAAGTCCCTCTAATCCAATTATTCCCAGAGTTTCCTTTAACTCTGTTTTTAAATGTTTGGATTCAATATTAAATCCTTCGCGTTTTTCTACATAAACTCTTTTAATCTTTTCAGAACTCATGTTTCTCACCTCATTTATCTATTACCCTAATAATAAAATAAACGAACATTTTTTTCAAGTCTTTTATAAACATTCGTATATTTTTCTCTTTTGTTTCTTTTTTTATTTATGTTAATATGGTTGATGAGGTGAATTTTATGTATATTGAACATTTATCCCATAGCGGATTCTTAGTTGAAAACCAAGGAAATTACTTACTATTTGATCCTATTTCTGATTTTAGTATTCCGAAAGATTATAAGAGTATCATTGTATTCTCTAGTCACTCTCATCACGATCATTTTAGTCCAAAATATTTCGAAAGCTACTATCGTGATGAAAAGGCTCATTTTGTCTTTAGCAAGGATATTGAATCTAATATTGACAAATCTACCATAAAGAATTTGCACATTATGAACAATTATGAACAACTTAAAATTGAAGATATAAAAATTGAGTCTTTTGGCTCTACAGACATGGGCAATTCCTATTTTATTCATTTCTTTGAAGATACCCTCTTTCATAGCGGAGATTTAAATTGGTGGCACTGGAAGAGAATGAATGAAGATGAATTAAAAATAGAGGAAAGAGATTTTAAGAGAGAAATAAGTTTACTAAAGGATAAAATCATAAATTACGCATTCGTCCCAGTAGACCCTAGATTGGAAGAACACGGATATTTAGCTATTAACTATTTTATCGAGACCATCCATCCAAAAGTCGTAATCCCTATGCATTCCTTTGGAAAATACGATTTTTATAAAGATTTAGAACTCCATGTGAAATTAGGAGATAGTGCTTTGATTAATATTACTGCAGAAAATCAAAAAATTCTTTAGCGGAAAGCGGAAAGCTACCCAACGGGTAGCTTATAAAGACCATTGAGGATCGACCCTAGCACTGGTTGCTGGTTGCTGGCCGCTGGTAGCTGTAGTTATTCGTACATTTTATCGGCGTCATCTTTTGTCACGTGTTCTAGTAGTGCAGTTACTTTTACTTTAATTTCTTTTTCTCCTAATTGTATAGAGATTTGATCTCCTACTTTTAACTGAGTGCCTGCTTTGGCTACTTGTCCGTTTACTTGAATTCTTCCCCCATCACAAGCATCTTTCGCTACAGTTCTTCGCTTGATTAATCTGGAGTTTTTTAGAAATTTATCTAATCTCATGTTTTCACTTCCTTGTTTTAGGTGAATCTACCCTAGCCAACATACTCTTTTTGGCGGAAAGTGGAAAGCAGAAAGCAGCAAAAAACCTACTCACCAATGGGCAAGATTATGTTTAAAGTAGATCTCTGGGGTCTAAGATCCTTCACTACGCTCAGGATGACTGAAGCAGGAGCTAGGGCCTTTAGTACTCGCCTAAAGGCGAGTATGCTTTTCTTTTCAGCTTTCCGCTTTCCGCACTCCGCTTTTAAAAAAAAGCCGAGGAATCTCGGCTTTTTTTAAACTATTTATTGTTTACTGCATCTTTAAGAGCTTTTCCTGCTTTGAAAGTAGGTGCTTTTGATGCTGGGATGAGTAATTCTTCCATTGTTTTAGGATTTCTACCCATTCTTTCTGCTCTATCTCTTACTTCAAATGTACCAAAACCTACTAGAGAGATTTTTTCTCCGTTTTGTAATTCTTCGATAATTGTTTCTATAAGGGAGTTTAATACTTTTTCATTATCTTTCTTTGCTAGTCCTGTTTTTTCGGTTAATGCTGCAACTAATTCGGCTTTATTCATTGATAACCCTCCTTGATAATTTTACATATTTTTATTTCATTCAATGAGTTTCATTGAATATTAACTTTTTTTATCCTTCGAAAGTTCCCACAAAGAATCCATTGTTTCTAAATCACTTTCTTTTGGGCTTATTCCTTTCTCGGCTAAAGATTCTTCAATAAATTTAAATCGTCTTATAAACTTGTCCACAGTTTTGTGTAAAGCTTCTTCTGGATCAATGTGGAGTAATCTGCTGACATTGACAACAGAGAAAAGCAAATCTCCCAGCTCTTTTGTCATCTCATCATCGTTGAGTTTTTCCATAGCTTCTTTTAACTCTATGCTCTCTTCTACTATCTTGTCCAAAGCAGGCAATGGATTATTCCAATCAAAGCCAACATCAGCAGCTTTTTTTTGAATTTTTTCTGCTAAATAAAGAGAAGGCAGAGATTTTGGTACTGCTTCCATGATTTCATATTGATACTGAAAGCCTTTTTCTGTTTTCTTTAATTCTTCCCAGCTTTTGTCTATTTTTTTATCTTTATTGAAAATATGTGGGTGCCTATTGATTAGTTTTTGATTGATACCTTTTACTACATCTTTCAAATCAAACAAACCTTCTTCTTTTGCAATTTGGCAATGAAAGATGATTTGTAACAACAAATCCCCTAACTCTTCAACAAGATCATCTGGGTTATTTTTTTCGATGGCGTCTATGACTTCATAAGCTTCTTCGATAAGATATCTTTTAAGGGAATCGTGGGTTTGTTCTTTGTCCCAAGAACATCCTGTTGGACTCCTTAATTGCTCCATAACAGATAATAAAGTATTTATATGCTCTAATTTAGGTTTTTGAACAGGTGGAATATATACTGTAGTCAAATAGTCAATCCATTCAATTCGGTCTAACTGATATAATGGAATCTTTTCTATTTTTTCTCTGTTTTTCATACCACTTCCACTCAATACATATATTTCTTGTTCATCATCATAAATCTCTAAACATGCTAGTTTTACATCAGATGCTACAAAACGATCGTAAACTTGCGTGATGATATTTCCAATATTGGGATCTGGTGGATTTGTTTCTAGGGAAACAGCATTTAGCATTTTAAGTCCATTAATGGGGTCTATTCTTAAAGAAGTAATTACTACATCGAGAAAGCTCATACTGGAATGAATTTCAATATTCCCTTCGTCTTGTCTATTATCTAATATTTCTATTAGGATTTCAACTGTTTTCTCAGCAAATAATGGATGTCCCGGCACTGCAAAGACAATTTTTTGCTCTAATTGAGCTTTTTCTACTAATATAGCTGCAATTTTATGGTAAATTTCTTCAAATGTATCGGCATTCTCATATAAATAATCAAAACCCTCAATGGGTATTCCTTCTTGAATCAAATCTTCAATCAGAGGATGCTTTATCGTTCGAACATAGACAAGAGGCGCATTTTTCATAAGCCTATAAGATTCTAATGTCAAATGTTCCATATTCCCCGGTCCCAATCCAATAACATGAATCGTCCCCAATAGATCACTTCCTTTCTTTTCAAGGTGGTCTGTCGTAGGTTGCGGGCTTGTAGCTCCTTATAGTCGCTACAAACCTCGCCAACCTTGACAGGGGTAATACCACTCGATTTCTCTCGCCCTTCAGCCTAGACAAATCGGGTATTACTCCCAGGTGGTCAGCTTTAAGGTGGTCAGCAAAAGCGTATCTCGCCTATAGGCGAGATTGTTTTTGGGTAGGGCTTTCGAGCCCAAGCTCCTTCGCTGCGCTAGGATGATATTGGGCAGGAAGTAGGATCAACAAATCTTTTATTAACTCGCCTCTGGCGAGTATTGCCTTTGCTGACCACCTGACCACCTTATTTAATTATTTTACCAAACTTCGCGACAATCTTCCTACCCCCTGGCATAAGGGCTAGTTCTCCTTTTGTAATTCCTTTTATAAGAATGAGTACTGCAAAGTACACGATAGCACATAGTAATATGGCTATCAATACATTGATGCTGTTTGGTAAGAAATTGCTGAACAAATTGTAGATGTATACCCCAAATGCCCCCATAATACCAGATGCGATTAAAGGTTTAATAATGGTCTGACCTACATCAATCTGTATGTTGACAGTACGTTTAATGGCAATATAGTTTAAAATGCTTGTAACAGCAAAAGCTCCTATATTAGATATAACCATACCGTAAATATTAATACTTGGTATTGCCATTAAAATGTAATTAAGTACAAATTTGACGATAAGAGCAATAAACAAATTAAATACGGGAATTCTGAATTTGTCTAAGGACTGCAGCACACTTTGCAAAATATTACCCACCATAATAAATACTACACTATAAGCCAAATATCTCAAGATGGCTCCTCCGCTATGAGCTGAAGGAAACAATAGGTCAAAAATAGGCTGTGAATAGATGGATAATCCAACTGCGCATGGTAAGGAGATCAGCAGCATGGTGCGAATACCTAGTTCTGTTTTGTATCGAATAGATTCCATATTTTTTATGGCAAAAGACGCACTAATTGCCGGCACTAAAGTTAAAGACATCGCCGAGCTAAAAGTCAAGGGCACATTGATCATAGTTTGTCCTAAGCCAAAGTCGCCAAACAAAATAGTAGCCATTTTTTGATCTATTCCTGCTACTCCCAGTCTTGACACATAAGTAAAAGAGTTTACTAAGCCAAATAAGGACACAAAAGCAGAAGCTAAAGTTACTGGCACTGCGATATTTACTAATCTTTTTAGCAAAGCTCTATAGGATTCTCTTTTAAACTTTTTCTTAGACTTCTCAATAGGTCGTTTAAAATCTTTTAGAAATACATTCATAGCAAATAACAAGAAAATTGTAGTTGCAACAGCTGCAATAGAGGCTCCTGCAGAGGCACCACCTGCTCCTTGCGCTTGTCCATATTGATTCGTCAAATAGATACACAAACCAATTCCAAAGATTACTCTTACAAAGGATTCGATAATCTGAGAGATGGCACTAGGAGTCATCATCTGCATGCCTTGAAAAAAACCTCTAATGGCACACATAATCGAAACAAAGAACGGGGCAGCTGCAAGTCCAATAATGGCGTAATAAGTACCTTCGTCCCAATCGGCTATCTGAATAATCCAATTTGCACCAAAATACAAAAACGCACTAGATATACTGCCTATGACGATTAAAAGGATCATAGATAGCTTAAATACATTATATACTCCATAGTAATTCTTAACAGATGCTCTCTCTGCGATCATCTTCGATATCGCAACGGGAATTCCTACAATGGATACAGTTAATAACAGATTATAAATATTGTATGAATTGTAATACAAACCATAACCAAAGCTATCTAAGATACGGCCTATAGGTATTTTGAAAAACAATCCTAATAGCTTAGAAATGATGCCTCCAATTGCTAATATTCCTGCACTTTTTATATATGAACTCAAGGCAATCCCCCTCTTTTATAAGTTCTAAGTTCTAAGTTCTATTGTTCTATGTTCTATGTAAATGCCTTAAAATCACCTTTGGTGACTTTAAGTTTTACTTACAACGTAGAACTTAAAACTTACAACTAACAAAGGTAGTGTGGCACCCATCGAGTGCCATACTACCTTTGTTATTATATCACCTATTTTTTTGTACTCAATTCTTTTTTTGCATTCTCTATCCTTTTCGGTAATATTTTTTTAGTTTTTCTCCTCCAGGTATCATATCTAGATCTTCTTGTTTTATAGTATTTGTCAAGAACAAGGCTATTGTATAAAAAGGTATAGCTACTAAAACGATTAAAATAATTGCAATGCTATTGCTAAAATAAGCAAAGACAATATTTCCTAACAAAATCAAAAATATAGCCATAATTAAGCTAGACAGTAGCGGCTTTATAATAGTTTGCCATATGTTCATCTTATAACCGGCAATTTTTTTTAGTATTCTATAATTTAATAGGGCGATGACGCCAAAAGAAACAAAGTTGCTGATAACCATACCGTCAATATTTAGCTCTGGAATAGCCATCAATGTATAGTTTAATATAAACTTAATGATCGTTCCTATTACAATATCTTTCATAACTTGCTTGAATATATTCATTGCTTGTAGTATCGTCTGTAATGTTGCTACCATCATAATGAATAGAATGGAAAAAGAACTATAAGACAAGATATGCCCACCGTAAATAGAATCATTAAAAATCAAGCTAAATATTTGATCGGAAAATAAACTTAAACCTACAATACAAGGAAATCCTACCATGAATATAATTCTCATTGCAGACTCTGTTTTTCTGCAAATAGATGCCATATCTTTTCTCACGTAGGATTCTGTTATAGCTGGAAGAATTGCTGTAGATACAGCCATACTGATAGTCATAGGGATATTAATTAAGGTGCTGGCATTCGAGTAGTCTCCAAACATCTTTGTAGCGTCTTCAAGGGCAACCCCTGCAATAGCCAATCTAGGTGCATATGTAACGGAATTGACCATGCCATTGAGAGATAATAGTATAGACGTAATAGAAACGGGAACTGCTATAGACAAAAAGTTCTTTACGATGCTTTGCATACTGTCTATAGATTGGTTTGAATTTAAACGAACAGTATTTTCTCTCTTATATCTTGTGTAAGCAGCAAATAGAACTACTAATCCAACCGCCTCGCTTATAGATATGGCAAACGTAGCTCCACCAGCTCCTAATGAAGTATTATAGGTATTGGTCATATAATAACAAAGGGGCACTCCTACTAACAATCGGGCAAGGGACTCTGCTATTTGAGATTTAGCCGTAGGATCCATTTTATTCATACCTTGGAAGTATCCTCTAATAATACATACAAAGACGATGAACAAAGGTGCAAAGGACAAGCCAATTAAAGGATAATACGTATTTGGATCCCAACCTGCAAAAGCAATAAAGGACTTACCATAAAAGATAATAGTATAAGTAAAAAAGGCCCCTATTAAACTTAAGAGCACTGTCACTACAACCATAATCTTATTGATGGTTTTTGTCTGTCCTAAAGTGCGCTTTTCAGCAATCATCTTTGACAAAGTAATAGGTACTGCTGCTATAATAAAACTTAAGACAAAATTGAGCACAAAAAACGTATTATAATAAAGGCCCATGGCATAACTACCTAAAATCTTTGTTATAGCAGCCTTATAAAAAAGCCCTATAAAACGCGACAACAGCCCTCCAATAGCTAATATTCCCGCACCACGTATGTAGGAATTTCGTGACATATAAGTAACCCCCGTATATTTATGTTTTGGTTATCAATAAAACATACGCGGGGAAATAAAAAATATTCGTGAATTTAGCGGAAAGCTGAAAGCGGAAAATTATATTAAATTTTGTTATGAAGAGAAGTTTGGTTGTAGTAATTAGTTTGTAGAGATCCTTCGCTACGCTCAGGATGACTGCCGGAGAAGCTAGCGCCATAAGATCTTTCATTAACTCGCCTATAGGCGAGATACGCTTTTGCTGACCACCTGCTTTTACCTAAAACGTAGAACGTAAAAAAGCCACCTAAAGTGGCTTTTTTTACTGCTCCATCTGTTTCCCTAAGAAACTTGAGCCAATTTCTGCGATTTTTACTTCGTTATCGGTTATTTTAATATTATTATCTTCTGATAATAGTATTAAGGCTCCGATAGGATCTCCTTGAGCTACGATAGGAGATATAACACAAACAAATAAATCCTCATCTTCATCTACTAATAAAGTATATTCATTTCCTGTAGACTTGTCCCCTACGACAGTTCTTCGATTTTCTATTACCTTCTCTATCTGAGGACCAATCTTTTTGTTTAGCAAATTTTTCTTTGGTAAGCCCGAAATAGCTATAATATTATCGCGATCGCATATACATACTATATACTTGGCCATCTGAAATATAGACTCTGCATACTCTTGAGCAAATTTTCCCAATTCACCTATAGGAGAATATTTTTTTAAGATTACTTCTCCTTGTCGATCCGTATAAATTTCCAATGGATCTCCTTCTCTTATATGCAAAGTTCGTCTTATTTCCTTTGGTATAACTATTCTGCCTAAATCATCTATTCTTCTAACAATACCAGTTGCTTTCAAATTATTACCTCCTAATAGATACTGTTGTCTAAAATTTAGTATTCTATTAGATTGGTCTTTTTATTCAAATTTTTCTAATTTAACCTAATATCGTAATCTTTCATTTGACCTTCTATATAGTTTTTGTAGGCCTGATCTTTTGTTTCTTTTAGAAGATCTTTTTCCACTCTTTCCATGACTTGTTCATAGGGTATTGGCTCTTGAATATTTTCGTCATAAACGTAGATAATATGGTACTTTCCTTGACTCTCGAAAACAGAGCTCATTTCGCCTACTTTCGTAGAAAAAACAATTTCAGAATACTCTTTTTCATTGCTACTGTAGTATACAGTACCTAGGTCAGAAGCATTTACATCATTCTTATCTTCAAATTCTTTTAGAGCTTCTTCAAAACTTAAATCTTTCTTTTTAAGCTCATTATAAATTTTCTGTACCGTATTTTGGTCTTTAGCCTCAATATCCATAATGGATTTCATACTATAATTATAATACTTTATGTGCTCGTCATAATAATTTGAGATTTCTTCAGAGTTTACGGATATACTTTTCGTTATTTTTTCATATAATTTAGAGATGTATTCACTTTCTTTGGCCAAGCCTAAAAGATACTCATCAAAAGCATCTCTATCCTGGCCTTTTCCCTTTAAGAACTCATTATACTTTTCGTTACTTCCGTATAAGGAGATAATAGTCTCTATAAGAGAATCCCTTTGAGCTAAAGCTTCTTTTTCTTGTATTTCGATGCCCTCATTTTTTGCTACATCCACTAATACATAAGATTCTACCAGTTTGTTTATGAGTTTTTTCTCTAAATCCTTCCGGGTTTCACCGCTATTAGGAAAATCGTAGCCATTTATACTATAGCTTATTTCCGTCAAGACTAATTGCCTATTTAATTGTTCCTTTACGATCTTCTTATCATTGATTGTAGCTACAACCTCTGTATTCGATTTGCAGCCACTAATCAAAAGTAGAATTACTAGTACAAAGACAATCTGTGCTCTTCTCACCAGAGAACCTCTTTCCCTTAATTTAATACTTTCGGATAGGTTTTTACTTTGTATTCCTCTTTCAAATTATTAATAAAGCTCTCAAAAGGGTCTACGATTTTCGCGTTTTTAACATCCCCATCTTTTAAAATTTTATCTTTATAAGAATTTAATTTGGTATTCACTTTTTCATTTAATAGATTTTCTTTTATTTCATCCGTCTTTTCTCCTAAAGTAGGAAGCTCTACTATGTTTTTGTCATAAACATAAATGATGTGATAGCCGAAATCTGTTTTTACTACATCACTAATCTGACCTGGTTCTAACTCGAAGGCAGCCTTCTCAAATTCAGCTACCATTTTTTTATATCCGAATTCGCCTAAATCTGCAGCTTCTGATACCTCTTCATGATCTTGATACTTTTTTAAAGCGGCTTCAAAAGTATCTGCATCTTTTATTTCACCTTTAATAGTCTTTGCTAAGTCTTCTGAAGTAGTTAATATATGCTTAGCAGATACTGTACTCGTATTATAAGATTCTTTGTTCTCTTTGTAATAGGTTTCAATTTCTTTTTTTGTTACATTTGTATCTTTTTTGAAATTTTCACTTATAGCTTCCTCATAAAGTCTTGTTAAAGCATCTGATTTCGTTAGTTCATCGTACCTCGCTTCTGAAATATAATAACTCTTTAAATAATTTGTCACGTCTTCGCCATAAAAACTTTCAAATTGCGATTTTATCTCCTTTTGCTTTTCAGTGAGTGCTTTATCATCGATTTTTATGCCTTGCTTTTTAGCATCTTCTCGAACCAAATGAGAGATAGCCATTTGATTTTGCACTTGATTATAAGTTGATTTGATAGATTCTTCATCTGTAGGTAAACCACTACCAGTAGTCATATAGTAATTTAATTCTACTTGAGATAAATAATAGTACAATTCATCTTTCATTAATTTTTGGTCGTTTACAGTAACAGCAACCTTTTTCGCTTCCTCGCCGCTTTTAAAAAGCTCATCTGTATAAGTTTCGATAAAGGCATTTGCATAGTTTATATCTTCTGTATAGGTTTTAATGAAGTCTTCAAATTCTTCTTGAGTAAGATTTCGATCTGTAATAAATTTTTTATATTCTTCTTCTGTTTTAAAACCAGACTTCATATTAGAGATTGTGCCTTCTACTTGGCTTTGCACTTCTTCTGGGTCAATTTCAGGGTCTTTTTTTACCCCTTCTGCTTTTAACAAATCTATTTCAACTAATGTATCTAATAGCTCTTCCTTTAAAGTAGTAAGTTCTTTGTCTTTCGGCATTTCATAGCCATTTAGTTGATAAACCATCTCATAGTAAGTTAATAGCTCCGTAAACCTTTTTTTCGTAACTTCCCCATCCTTCGTCTCATATACGACTCTTTTCATATCTTGCTCAGGATTTACTTTGACCATATTACATCCGCTAAATCCCATGATAACAGCAAGTATGAGTGCTACTAGAGTACTCTTTTTCTTAATCAAATTGTTTCCTCCCTTAAATAGATTGATTGTTTAGGAACGACGAGGGCGTCATTCCCTACACTACAACTTTTCATCGTCCACTTCCCACTTTCCACTAAAATAATTATATCGAATCTTACTGGTTTTTAATAGCCTTAATCTTCTCTACAAACTCTTTTAGGCTAATGAGAACATTTCTGTCATGTACAGATTGTTTCAATATAAGACTTGTATTTCCAGATCGGTCCGTATTAAATTGTACAGGATATTCCTTAATTATTTCTTTAATCTCATCTATGCTTAAAAAGAAGCTATTTTCAAAGGTGAAGACGATCTGATTATTTATTCCTTTGATTTTGTCCATACCTAGACTTGAAGACATTTTTTTAATATAGGAAATATACAGAAGGTTTTGAACACTTTTTGGTAAATTACCATATCTGTCTTCAATATCTTCTTCAATTTGATTTAATTCCGCTTGGCTTTCAATACCAATAATTTTTTTATACACTTGGTATTTTTGTTTTTCGCTTTCCACATAGGTAGATGGAATATAAGCATCTACATCTAACTCGATTGTGGTATTGATTTGTATTGAAGTCTCTTCTCCCTTTAACTCTTTTACTGCCTCATCTAAAATCTTACAGTACATATCGTAACCAACAGTAGTTAAATGACCATGCTGTTTAGAGCCTAGCATACTGCCCGCCCCTCTAATTTCCAAATCTCGCATAGCTATTTTAAAACCTGAACCAAATTCTGTAAAATCTTTAAGAGCTTTCAGCCTTTTCTCTGCGATTTCACTAAGGGTTTTGTCCTTTCGATAAGTAATATAAGCGTAGGATAATCTATTTGAACGACCTACTCTACCTCTTAGCTGATATAGCTGAGAAAGTCCCATATGATCCGCATCCTCTATAACGATTGTGTTGGCGTTTGAAATATCAAGTCCCGATTCAATAATCGTAGTACATATTAAGATGTCGTATTCATGATCCATAAAGTCCATCATTATATTTTCTAATTTCGTCTCACTCATTTTTCCGTGAGCTATGGCAATCCTCGCCTCTGGTACCATCCTTGACACCTTTGCAACTATTGTTTCAATATCATAAACCTTATTGTAAACATAATAGACTTGACCATTTCTAGCCAATTCTCGATTGATGGCGTCTCGTATGAGTATTTCATTGTATTCCATGATATACGTCTGTACTGGCGTTCGATTATGAGGAGGTTCGTTTAGTATACTCATATCCCTTGCACCTATTAAGGACATGTGAAGAGTCCTTGGTATAGGCGTAGCACTGAGGGTTAAGACATCTATATTGGTCTTTAATTCCTTAATCTGTTCTTTATGCTTGACGCCAAAACGTTGCTCTTCATCCACGATGAGTAGCCCTAAATCATGATATC
Organism: Alkalibaculum bacchi; assembly: GCF_003317055.1. Classification (NCBI taxonomy): domain Bacteria; kingdom Bacillati; phylum Bacillota; class Clostridia; order Eubacteriales; family Eubacteriaceae; genus Alkalibaculum; species Alkalibaculum bacchi. The sequence continues at coordinate 154,108 of NZ_QNRX01000004.1, read as the reverse complement.
TTACATCTTTTGATAGTAAGCGATGTGTTCCAATGATAATGTCTACCTGATTTCGTTTTATATCCTCGATAATTTGCTCTTGCTGCTTTTTTGTCCTGAAGCGAGAAAGCATTTCTATGCGTATAGGATAATCTTCAAATCGAGCCATAAAGCTATTATAGTGTTGTTGTGCAAGGATGGTTGTAGGTACCAACATGGCAACTTGTTTATTATCCATAATGCATTTAAACGCTGCTCTTATAGCTACCTCTGTCTTACCATAACCTACATCTCCACAGATTAGGCGGTCCATAGGCATATCGGATTCCATATCTCCTTTTACATCTTCAATAGCCAGAAGCTGATCTCCAGTCTCCTCATAAGGAAATTTTTCCTCAAATTCCCTCGTCCAATTACTGTCTTTTGAAAAAGCATAGCCTTTTGCTTTTCTTCTCTTTGCATAAACTTCTAGCAATTCTTTGGCCATGTCCGTTACGGATTCTTTTGTCTTTTGCTTTGATTTCTTCCATTCTATACTACCCAATTTATTGACTTTAGGTTTTTTATCGCCAAAACCAATATAAACTTGTACAGAGTCCATTTGGTCTACTGGAATATAAAGCTTATCCCCTTTAGCATATTTTAAATGGAGATAGTCCTTTTTCACACCTTCAACTGCAATCTGCTCTATTCCAGCATATACACCAATACCATGAGTATCGTGTACAATATAATCTCCTACTTTTAAATCTGTAAAAGATTCTATTTTTTTCCCTTTTTTATTTTTCTTTTTCTTTTTGCTCTTTATCTTTTCCTTAAAGATATTTCGGTCAGATAAAACGACTAATTTGTCTTCATACAAGACGAATCCCTTTTCTAAAGACCCCTGTACAATATTTACTTTTTTGCTTAAGATATTTTCTTTTTGAATATAACCTTCTATGCTATAATTTGAAAGCATTTCAACTATATTATTGCATCTGCTCTTGTCTTGCCCAAGGATAAGGACAGTGTAGGCTTCTTTTTTCCATTGGGCCAATTGATCCATAAACTCGGGAACTTTTCCATAGAAAGAATAGACCTCTTTAGAATTCACTTCGATTATAGATTGTGGTTTAATAAAATTAAACTTCTTACTTAAGCCTTGAAAATCAATAGTCTTCTTATCCTGTAAAAAATCTTGTACTTGTTCAAAAGCAAAAAAGCGCTGAAAAAAATTAGGAAAGATTTCGCCTCTTTCCAATAAACTTTGAAAGTCTTCTTTTAATTGACTTGAAAAACTCTCAAATTGGTTATTAAATCGATCTCCTTCAAAAAATAAAAAATGAGTGTCTTGACTAAAGTAATGAATTAAAGAACATAGTTCCCCTTTGTAATAGGGTATTAATCCCTCTAGATTTTCTACTTGTCCATTGATGTAATTTTCTGTTAGATTTTCTAAACGTATCTCTCGTTCTCCAACCTTCTTCTTTGACTTCTTCATATCTTTCTGTAGCGAGTCATAAAGTTCCTGTTTTTCATAATCTTTAAACAGGATTTCATGAGCAGGTGAGAGCCTTAGTTTATCTAGTTTTTCCATAGATTGTTGGTTTTCTATATCAAACACCCGAAGGGAGTCAATTTCATCATCAAAAAATTCCACTCTAATAGGATTCTTGTCAATAATATTAAATACATCGACAATTCCCCCCCTAACCGAAAATTGTCCTGGATTCTCTACCATTTCGCAACGTTGATAGTCAAAATCTGTGAGCAATTTCACAAAATCATCCATTTCAATGATTTGCCCAACTTTTATGGTTTTAAATAATTTCTTGTATTCCTTTGGGGGCATTAATTTTTTAAATAAAGATTCTAATGGCGTAACGATAATTCTTTTTTTATGAGAAAGAATCTCATAAAAAGCTCGAATTCGATCATGAGTCAATTCTTTACTATGAGAGTTGACAAAATAAAAATGGCTCGGCTCAGAATGAAGAAAGATGGCAACTCCAGGAGAGATTTCATTAAGGCTTGTAGTGATTTTTTCCCCTTGTAGCTCATTTTCGCATATGAGAAGAATATTCTCTTTTTCCAGTAAATTTACTGCATAGACTAGGGCTAGCCCCTCATCAATATTGACTATTCCCACATGATCTTTACTATTTAGTTCCTCCACTAAGTGACTATAGGATTTTGTACTTTGTACTACATCTTGTAACAAATTCTTCATTTTTCACCTCTAAATACCACTAGCCCGGCTTTAAGAACCGGGCATAGGTGTTTCGTCTCTATACTATTTATTTTAGTAGCGTAGAGATTATTTTTGCTTATTAAATTATATTGCTTTACATATTAGCTTTTAACGATAGTCAAACAGAGTATGCATAAGTATTACTTTTTTATTCTATCATTCTATAAATGAATCATCAGACCTTACATACTGTATATTCTTGTAGTTAATTCGTAAAGATCCTTCGCTGACGCTGAGGATGACTGGGGTAGGAGCCCAGGTCTTTATCTCGCCTAAAGGCGAGTTTAGTTTTTTTCCGCTTTCAGCATTCAGCTTTCAGCTTTTTTGTTTTCCCCGTCCAACGAACCAACCATCCAACCAATCAAGCTACCTCACTCAAAGTCGAGTTGGGTTTTTCCGCTTTCAGCTTTCCCTTACCACCTGACCACCTTAAAACCTTAGAATCTCCTACGTCGATTCTGCGGTCGTGACACTCGCCAAATGAAAGCTTGCGCTTTCATTTACGTAGATATAAGATTCCTCAGCCAAATTAGCAAGCTATTTGGCTGCTACATCTTATATCTACAGCAAAAGCTCCGCCTTCGCTTGGCTCGTTGTTCATCGTACATTATACTTATTCATACAAAGATTTATGCCTTCTTTTACAAAAAACAGGGCTGCTTTTGCTGCTTTTTCAACGGTCTCTTTTACAATGGATAATTCGTCAGGAGTAAATTTGCCTAAAACGTATTTATCTAATGGTATATTGTCCTGTTTTCCAATACCTAATCGTATTCTGGCCATTTCATCGCTTTTTAGATGGTAAATGACAGAACGCATTCCATTGTGTGTTCCTGCGCTGCCTTTTTGCCTTATTCGCATTTTTCCTACATCAATGTCAATATCATCGTAAATAATCAGAAGATCTTCCATATCCAAATCGTAGTAATCTACTACATCAAATACACTTTCTCCACTTAAATTCATAAAGGTCTGAGGCTTTACTAGAAGGACCTTTTCGCCATCTAAGAAAAATGTTCCTATAAGAGATTTACCCTTTGATTTAAAGTGCACCGCATAACTATCAGCAATAGCATCGATGACTTGAAATCCTATATTATGTCTCGTATGGGCATACTGGTCTCCAGGATTGCCTAAACCAACTATTGCTTTCAAAGAATCACCTGTTTCTAATTAGTCGAATAGTTTACTCAAAGATTTGCTATCATGAACTCGCTCGATAGCTTTTGCAAAAATAGGTCCTACTGATAATATGGTCATTTTATCGAGTTTCTTTTCTTCTGGAATTTGTATTGTATTAAGTACAACAACTTCTTTAATATTATCCGTTTTCAATCTTTCTATAGCTGGACCTGAAAGCACACCATGGGTACATACTGTGTACACATTTTTAGCTCCTAATTTTATAAGTGCCTCTGCTCCATTGCATATGGTTCCAGCAGTATCAATCATATCATCTATTACAATACAGTTTTTTCCTACGATATCTCCGATAATATTCATTACTTCAGAGACATTTGCCTTAGGTCTTCTCTTATCAATGATAGCAAGAGGTGCCTCAAGCTTCTGGGCAAGCAATCTTGATCTCTTTACACTACCTGCATCTGGTGAAACAACTACTAAATCCGAAAGATTTAATTCATTGAAATAATCTGCTAAAATATTCATACCTAATAAATGATCTACAGGCACATTAAAAAACCCTTGAATTTGAGTTGCATGTAAATCCATAGTGATTACACGATCTGCTCCTGCTACTGTAATTAAATCTGCTACTAATTTTGCAGTAATAGGATCTCGAGATTTTGCTTTTCGATCTTGTCTTCCATATCCATAATAAGGGATTACTGCATTGATTCTTCCTGCAGATGCTCTCTTCATTGCATCGATAATGATTAACAGTTCCATTAAATTGTCGTTAACTGGATTAGATGTAGACTGAATTACGTAGACATCAGCTCCTCTTACCGTTTCATTAACATTAACTGAGATTTCTCCATCACTAAAAGTTTGAATTGTTGCATTGGTCAACGGAATGTCTAATATTTGTGATATCTCCTGTGCAAGTATGGGATTAGAATTTCCCGCAATTAGCTTCACTCCCTGAAATTTACCATCCATTATAAACTATTTCCTCCTTAGAATATGTGTTCTTTTATTTATTTTTTATATAGCCTACTTTATTAATTTGTTTACATCGTGCAATAGCTAAAGTATCCTCTTCAACAGGTTCTGTTATTGTGGAACCTGCTGCAATGTATGAACCTTTTTTTATATTAGCTGGTGCGATTAAATTTACATTGCATCCTATAAAGCAATCATCTTCTACTATGGTTTGATGCTTTTTCTTCCCATCGTAGTTTACAAATACTACTCCACAACCTAAATTTACCCCAGAGCCTACTTTAGCATCTCCTATATAGGTTAAATGTGATGCCTTTGTATCATTTCCTATAGTGCTATTTTTAACCTCGACAAAATCTCCTATTTTAACCCTTTCTCCAATGGTACAATTAGGGCGAATATAGGCGTATGGACCGACTTTTGTCTCGTTCATGATTTCGCTCTCAAGTACTGTAGAACTTTGAATATCTACTCTATCTCCAATTTGACTACTGACAATTTTACAATTTGTACCAATAGTGGTTTTTTCTCCGATAACAGTATCGCCTTCAATTATCGTTCCAGGATAGATAATCGTATCTCTACCTATGATAACATCTGCACCGATATAAGTACAGTTTGGATCAATAATAGTAACCCCAGCGTCCATTAATTTATTATTAATTCGCCTTCTCATAATGAAATCGGCTTCAGCTAATTCTCTCTTTGAATTGACTGCTTTAATATCTTCTTCACAAGTATTATATACCCCTGCTATAAGATGATCTTTTTTCATGATTTCAATTACATCTGTCAGGTAGTATTCTCCTTGTGCATTATCATTTGTCAATTTAGATAATGCATCTACAAGATCCTTTCCTTTAAAACAGTATACCCCTGAGTTAATTTCTTGTATTTGCTTTTCCTGTTCAGTAGCATCTTTTTGTTCGACAATTTTCAGCAAATTTCCACCTTGATCTTTAACTATCCTACCATATCCATGAGGACTTTTTGTAGTAGCAGTTAATACCGTTACACTATTTTTATTTTTTTCATGAAGCTTTATAAATTTATCTAATGTGTGAGAAGATATTAAAGGTGCATCTCCCATAAGAACGATAATATTGCTTTCAAGATTTTCTTCTAATATGTCTTTTGCCTGCATAATGGCATGACCTGTTCCTAATTGCTGTTCTTGAAGAACGTACTCTACTGTATCTTCTAAAGCTTTTCGAATTTCTTCGTGTTTATGACCTACTACTACGTATTTTTTTGTTATAGATGCATCTGTGCAATGGTCTAGTACATGCTGAATCAACGATTTCCCGCAAATTTTATGTAAAACTTTCGGCATATCGGATTTCATTCTTGTCCCTTGTCCTGCAGCTAAAATAATCGCAATATTTTCCTTCATTGATACCCTCTCCTTTAAAAGCATACTGCACACTTATTATATAGATTTTTATAATTTTTGTATAGGAAAAAATATAGTCGCTAGTCCTTAGCCACTAGCTTGCATGGATTCCTCTTAAGCTCTATGGCTACTTTAAGTAGCCTTTATGCTAGGGACTAAAGACTAGGGACTTCCTTTTAGCTTGTTCTTTCCCGACCAACCGTTTAGAACATGCAAAAAAGAGGGGGTATCCCCTCTTTCTTCATGTACTTGATTCTTATTCTTCCTCTGTTGCTACAACACCTTCTGCTTCTACAAACTCTTCTTCTAATAATACTGCGTTGTACTTATCCAATACAGCATCTTGAATCATAGTACGAGTATTCATATTAATGGGATGCGCAATGTCTTTAAAATCACCATCTGGTGTCTTTCTACTTGGCATTGCAATAAAATAACCATTTTGTCCTTCTATTACTTTGATATCGTGTACAACGAATTGATCATCAAATGTAACAGAGACTATCGCTTTCATCTTTCCATCTTTAGAAATTTTTCTAATACGTACATCAGTAATTTGCATATTATGTCCCCCCTCAGGATCTTATGTATAGGTATATATATATTATTCGATATAAACTTTAAAACTCCTTCTTTTTTTTAAAACTTTTTTATTATTTTTCACAAAGTAGGGGAAAAGCGCCTTCGACGCTTTCGTTCTAAGTTATATGTTGTAAGCTCTATGTAAATGATTTAGGTCACCAATGGTGACCGTTGCCCTTAAGTATTTACATATCAATAAGAACTTTATTCAAAGGGAGAAGTTTCCTACTAGAGAGCTATGCGAAAACAGTGCTTTTGCTGTAGTTTCTGAAGTGATGCTGTCTAACTAGTAATTAAAGTACAGTATCCCCCTTTTTATAAGGCACAATTTCAATCGCTTCACTGTTTGAGTTTAGATTTTTGAGAATCATTAGAGGCTCGTAGTCTTTTATTAGTTTGTTTTGAGGTGCTTCAGATGCTATTAATACAGAAATGCCTTCTACAATAGTATTAAATTCTTTTAATAAATTTATTATTCCTAAGGCAGTACCTCCACCCTTCATAAAATCATCTACAATAATGACCTTTGATCCATCTTTTAAAGATCTCTTTGGCAAAGAAATCGTGCGGACTGTACTGCTGGTCCCAGAAATATAATTAATGCTGACAGTAGCTCCATCTGTAACCTTATTACCTCTTCGAACAATTACCAAGGGGCGATTCAAATACCTGGCAGTCATCATGGCAATGGGAATCCCTTTAGTCTCCATGGTCACTACATAATCGATATCCTTATAAATATAATCTCCAGCAATAATCTTTCCAATTCTATCTACGTATTCTGAAGAATAAATAATATCTGTATAATATAAATACCCTCCAGAGATGATTCGATTTTGATCTTGGAGCATGGTACACATTTCATCAATAAACTGCTCTCTATCGCTGTTATCTAAAACTGGAATGTATTTAACCCCACCAGCAGCACCTGATACGGTTTCAACTTTCCCCATCTTCAACTCCTCTATTGTCTTTTTAACTACAGCCACATCTTCGCTAATGCTTGACTTTGCAGCAGTTAATAATTCACTAAAATAATTATAAGTAATCACTTGATTTGGATGATCCGCTAAAACTTTTATAATAGCTCCTATCCGTTCGTTTCTTTTAAATTTCTCCATTCTACACCCCTAAACACGAATATTAAACAAATGATATCTCAATTTCATTCATATTTCAACTAGATTTCACAGGTTTTTATAAAATAAAAATAAAATAAGTGAGTACTATTTACTATGTGGTATAATATTCGTGCAAGCAGACTACGGAATTTATTTAAAGTATAATATTCTGAAGAAAATGGTAATAATAATAATAGTGGACTATTTGTAACTGGGGGTTTTATAATGAAATTTTATTTAGAAAAAATGTTAAATAAAAAAATTAATCTAGTACATTTTATAGGTATTGGCGGTACTAGCATGAGCGGACTAGCTCAAATAACTATGAATAAAGGCATAGGTGTTTCTGGTTCAGATATGAAAAGCTCAAACTATACAGAAAAGTTAGTCGCTAAAGGAGCAAAAGTCTACATAGGTCATGATGAAAAAAATATTACTGACAATTGTGATTTGGTTGTTTATTCCGCTGCGATCAACGGAGAAAATCCTGAAATATTAAAGGCAAAAGAGCTAAACATTCCTTTAATGGAGCGTTCCGACTTTTTAGGAGCATTGACAAAAGATTTTGGCGAAACCGTAGCTGTAGCAGGTACTCATGGTAAGACCACTACCTCATCTATTGTTTCCTCTCTATTATTTAATGCAGATTTAGATCCTACTGTAAGCATTGGTGGTAGTTTAGACTTAATAGGTGGAAATTATCGAGTTGGTCAAAGCGGATATTTTGTAACAGAAGCATGTGAATACGTAGATAGCTTTTTAAAATCTCATCACAAAATTGGTATTATTCTCAATATTGAATTAGACCACATTGATTACTTTAAAGACCTAGATCAAATGAAGAAATCTTTTCATCAATTTGCAAAAATCCTTCCATCTGATGGGGTCTTAATCGCATATGGGGATTCAAAAGATGTTTTAGATGTCACAAAGGACTTAGACTGTGCCGTGGTGACTTTTGGACTAAAAAACACCAATCAATGGCAAGCCATGAATATTACCTATGATCACTTAGGCAAACCAAGTTTTGATGTGTACAATAATGGTAGTTTGTTTGGGCATTTTAAATTAGATGTACCAGGCGAACACAATATACTCAATTCTCTAGCCTCTATTATTTGTGCCAATCACTTAAATATATCAAAGGAAATTATAGAAGATACTTTGTCCGATTTCCAAGGTGCTCATAGGCGTTTTGAGTTCAGAGGCGAAGTAAATAATATTAAAGTATTTGAAGATTATGCTCATCATCCTACAGAATTAAAAGTTACGGTTAGTGCTTGTACGAACTATGACTATAATAAATTATGGGTAGTCTTCCAAGCGCATACCTTCTCAAGAGCTTACTATTTCTTTGATGATTTTGTAAACTCCTTTAAGGGCGCAGATTTTGTTATTATCAATGATATTTACTCTGATAGAGAAGCTAATTCTTTTAATATTCATGCGGAAGACTTAGTAAAAGCAGTAGAAGACCGATTAGGAATACCTGCAAAACATATTAGTGAATTTAAAGACATTGTTAAATACCTTGTAGATAATACGGTAAAAGATGATTTTGTACTAGTAGCTGGATCTCAAACAATCAATCAGGTGGCTTTTGATTTAGTAGATGCCTTAAAAGAAAAATACGAAGGCTAAGCCTTCGTATTTTTCTTTTAGTCCTTAGGTGCTAGTCGTTAGTCACTAGCTTTTAGGGTATTACTCTTGGGTCATTTTGCTACCGAAGGTAGCATTTGAGTAAAAACTAAAAAAGTGCGGAGGTTAACCTCCGTACTTTTTAGTCACTAGACTATAGTCAGTAGCTTTTCAAAATTTCCTCGAAATTTTGCTTTACGAGCCCTCTGGGCACAAAAAGCTAGGGTCTAGTGTCTAGCAGCTAGTGACTGCCTTTAAGGTAGTCTTTTATTCCTTGGATCGTGTCGTCGCTGATTACGTGTTCTATTTTACATGCATCTTCTTCTGCCACTTCTTCAGATACTTTTGCGGTCTTCATTAAAAAGGCTGTGAGTAATTGATGCCTTTCAAATATGGATTCTGCTTTTTCTCGACCTTCATCTGTTAAATTGATTAAGCCGTGTTCATCGACTATTATATAGCCTGAATCCTTTAGTATACCTACTGCGCGACTTACACTAGGCTTGCTAAAATCAAGTTCTCTTGCAATGTCAATGGATCTTACGGAACCATTTCTCTTATGAAGAACAAAAATAGTTTCTAAATAATTTTCTCCAGATTCATACATGCTGTTTCCTCCATACGATTACTATAACGCAGCCTTATAGATGATCTTATTTCTTTAAAAGTAATTTTGTAAGAATTTCTAAATCACTAAAACATCCACTTACTGCTTAATATATCATATCCTATTTCCCAGAAATTTTCCAGCGGTTCAGGATTTAATCTAGGATTCTCTCTTTTAAACTACTATTTTTATCAATGTACAACAATAATGGATACCCTAGAACATATGTAACAATAGCTTGCCCTAACCCTACATAAAGAACAGAAGGAAGGTATGGAACACCTAGTGCTTGCCACAATACATATGGAACCACTAGCGCATTGACGATAATTGATGGAAGAGGTACAAATGCTTTTGTCTTTATTTTAGATGCCCAAAGAGCTGCTACAAGGGTACTTAAACTCCCCAAGACTACATCAAGCATACCTAAAGGGCTACCAAAAAAGTTGGCTAACAAACACCCAATAAAGAGCCCTGGAATAGATGCCTTTGTAAAATAAGGCAATACTGTAAGAGCCTCCGAAATCCTCATCTGCAAACTCCCATAACTTAAAGGGGCCACGAGTACTGTTACTGCCGCATAGATGGCGGCGATAATACCTGCTTTGGCGATAAAACGCACTTTCTCATTCATTTCTTTTCCTCCATAGTTTTATTTTGCGACAGGATGGTTTCGAACTGTCGTAGGTAGTTATTGTATACTTTTCGAAGGAGATTTTCAAGTGTAAACGCGGAAAGCGACGTGAAGAAGATTGGAAAGGTGGTCAGGTGGTCAGGTGGTCGGGTGGTCAGCAAAGGCATTTATGCCACTGAAGGTAGCTTTATTGAAGTAGAACAGAGTCATTCACACCTACATTTATCGTCTATAGACGAAGTAAAACAATAATCTCGCCTTTGGCGAGTTGTGCCTTTCCTGACCACCTTAAAGCTGACCACCTGACCACCTCATATGATATAATATGAACAACAAAATCTAAAGCAGGAGTTGATTACTATGGAATACGGTTTGGTCCTTGGTGGTGGGGGGACTATGGGGTCTTATGAAATTGGTGTGTGGAAGGCTTTAAAAGAATTAGGTATCAATATTACTGCCGTTTCTGGAACTTCTATAGGTGCTATTAATGGTGCTATTATTGCTCAAAACGACTTAGAATGGGCTATAGATTTTTGGACTAATGTAAAAATTGAAGATGTGTTCTCTATCGATAAAGAGTCTTTAGAAAAATATAATTCTGAATGGGTCAGACTGGATTTTCGTACTCTTTTATCTACTTTTAGAACATTGCTCTCCGACGGCGGCTTAGATATTGGCCCTCTGAAAGAGAATATGAATAAGTATATATGTGAAGATAGGATTCGAAAATCCCCCATTAAACTAGGGCTAGTAACCATATCTCTTACAGATTTAAAACCTATTGAGCTGATGATTGACCAAATACCTCAGGGAAAATTAAACGACTATTTACTGGCTAGTGCAGCTTTACCTGCATTTAAGAAACATGAAATCGATGGCACTGTTTTTTTAGATGGAGGCTTCTATGATAATCTTCCTGTAAAACTTCTTACTTCATGTGGTTATGAGAACTTGATTACAGTGTCTCTTATGGGTTTTGGTATTAAAACAAAAACAAAAATAAAAGACTTAAATATCATAAACATTGACCCTTCTGATCAACTCGGCGGCGTATTAGACTTTACTCCTAATTTAATGAGGAGAAATATTCAATTAGGGTATTTAGATACTTTAAGAAAATTTGGTAGATTAAGTGGGTTTTGTTATTATATTGATCTTGAGAAAGAAGATTCGTATTACGCTAGGTTTTCTGAGAAGTTGGGAAATCCTCTAAAGGGTGAAGTAAATAAGAAGCTCCCCTTACTCCTTGGCGTAGATTCTATTGAATCTAAATTTGATTTAATACCTCCTATACTAAACCTCCTTAACCGTACAAAGTATAAAAACAAGAGCATCCCATTGAGTTTGCTGGAGATTACTGCTAATCAACTCAATATAGAGCGTTTAAAAGTATATAAACCTAGTGAACTTATTCGTGAGATCTTAATTGCTGTAAATAATTTAATACAAGATAATATTCAACTCATTAGGAGCACAGACAATATCACCAGTATCTTTAAAACACCTAGTGAATTATCTACTATTCCATTAACTAATCTTACATTTATGAGCTACTATATGTATTTTATTAGTCTTCAGACGAGCTCTGTAAACCTTATGACTAAACTAGTCAGTCTTTTCTCTCCAGAGACGGTGTTGTCGATTGTGACATTGCTCTATTTGACGGATAAATAAACAGCCTGGCACTTCGCCAGGCTGTTTTGCTTCAGATTTTAACTTATAAGTATAAAGGTGCCAGATGCTTCAAAAGGTTGAAAGCAGAATGCTGAACGCTGAAAACTACGCTCACCCGGAGGCGAATAATGACGTTCCTAACCTAATATCTAGCTTTACCATAGCTTACTATCGCATAGTTATAATACAGGGATTCTTCGCTACGCTCTGAATGACTGGGGCAGTTAGTTTGGGTCAGTCTCTGAAGTCAAAGATCCTTCGCTAGCGCTCCAGGATGACAAAAGCAGGAGCTTGGGCTAGCTTCGTTGGCCTTTACCTTGCCCGAAGGCGAGTTTTGCTTACCACCTTACCACCTTACTATCTTACCACCTTAATTCGCTCCACAACACTTCTTGTACTTCTTCCCACTTCCACATGGACATGGGTCATTTCTGCCTACTTTGTTTGTGTTGACAAAAGTTTTTGATTTATTGTACTCTTTTGAGATTTCTTTTCTTTCTTTTTCTGTAAAGATATTAGACCATTCTTCAAGATTGTAAAGCCATTCTGCTGGAACTGCTAACATGTTTTTATAAAGCTCTCTAAAATTGATTTCTAATGTAATGGTGCTCTCTTCTTCTAATGAAGATATGTCTAAAGAATTCTTTATGCTTTCATTGATTCCATCTAAAAAACCTATGAAGTATGGGATTTCCATATTATATTTTTGAGTTAATTCCTTTACTGTTCCTTCTACAACAGCATCCTTATTTGCAAGTATATCTTGGTAAATATTTTTTTCTTGTTCGCAATAATCGACCCAAAAATCCCGCTGTTTTTCTTCATCTGTTGATGCTTCTTCAATTATTTTTTTCCATTGTTCATATAAACTCATTTGTACCCTCCATTTTTAAACTCCCAGCCACCAATCCCTAAGTATTGTACTCGAGCATTCTTTTTTGGTTGTTTTAGCTAATTTAAGTAGTCTAAACGGATTGCTGACCGTTGACGGCTTTCCTTTTTTCTCAATGAATTATATACGATAATTCATTTTTTTACAATGAATTACTACACATTAATTGAAATATAATAATATTGCTGTCAATTGTTTAAATTCTTAGATAATGGGTATATCTAAATTGAACAAAGATTAGAATGGAGTGATTTTAATATGCATCATTTATTAGCAGAAACGATACAAAGTGGAGATTGGAAAAACGAAAAACACGTACCAGTAATTACAGCACCTCAAAGTGTTAAAAAAGATGAGACCTTTGACGTCGTAGTAAGCATCGGCAATGAAATCTCTCATCCTAATACATTAGAACATCACATTGTATGGATTAAAGTTTTCTTTAAACCAGAAGGAAGCAAATTCCCTATAGAAATTGGAAATGTAAATTTCAGCGCTCACGGCGAATCTGAAGTCTACAGCGATTATTATGGAGTAGTAAAGACAAAAGTACAAACACCAGGTACACTTTATGCACTAAGCTATTGCAATATTCACGGATTATGGCAATCCTCTTCCGATATTAAATGTGATTGATCCCCTTCCCCAATAGTTATAAATAGAGAAAAAACCAATGAATTTGATTCATTGGTTTTTTCTCTATTTTGGTTGGACGGCAAATATGCGACTGACGTCGCAATGAACAGTGAATATGGAACAATGAATAATGAACAATATTAAAGACTAGACAAATAATCGCATATTTGTACTATTCATTATTCAACATTCATTTTTCATTGTTCATTAAAAGTTTTTATATAACTACTGTGCTTAATATACAATAGATACCTTAGTGAGATCCTTCGTTGCTTGATTCCTAATGGAGTCTACATCTCTTTTCTTAGCTAATTAGCTACATTTCCAACATTCCAACTAGCGAGTTCAGCATTCAGCTGTAAAAACGGCGTGCGCCGTTTTTACAAATGCACTTCCTCCCTCTGAATATCATAAACCTCAATATAAGGATTAGACTCAATGTAATCAAGGATATTATTTAATTTCTTATCTGCGTCCTTTAAGTTTAAGGAACAAAAGGCAAAGCTAAGCTGGGACTTTTGCCAAAAATCTTGAAAATCGCTTTCTATAATAGAGATAAAATGCTTTTTCTTCGTTCGTTCAATAATGCTCTTTACCACACTTCGCTTTTCTTTTAATGTGGTAGCATCCTGTATGCGCATCTCTACTTGACAAATTAAAGCAACCACTTTTCACACCACCCTGTTGTTTGTACTTTATTCTATTGTACCCCTTTTGGGGAACAGTAATTGAACAATTGTTGAGCAATAGTTTAACTGTGGTTAAACCATCGTTAAACACTTGTTAGAATTGTTAAGCTAAGATTCTTCGCTAAGGCTCAGAATGACAGAGTGGGAGCCAAAATGACGGCGTAGAAGTCAGAATCAAGGTCAGATTTTTATTATACGAAAAAAGCGCCTTTCAGCGCTTTTTTCCATATAGGTAGAGAAGTCATAATGCCACCAAGCTTTTTCTTACCACCTTACCACCTGACTACCTTACCACCTGCCTTTAGACATTTTCCTTCATCATATTAATCAATCCACCTGCAAGAATCATTTCTTTTTGGCGATCTGTAATGTCTAGAACTACTTTTATTTCTTTTCCAGTTGTTTCATTTTTTACAATGAGCTCTTTAGCTTCTACTCCAGCTAATACATTGTCTAGTGATAAGCGATCCCTTAGATTTAAGCTATCATAGTCTTTTTCATCTTTAAAGATTAATGGAAGTATTCCATTATTTATTAAGTTATTCTTGTGGATTCGAGCAAAGGATTTTGCGATTACTGCCTTAATTCCTAAATACAATGGGGCAAGAGCTGCATGTTCTCTACTTGATCCTTGTCCATAATTGTGACCTGCTACAATGATTCCACCATCTTGCTCTTTAGCCCTTGCTGGGAACTCAGGATCACATGGCGTTAAACAGTAATCTGATAAGTAAGGAATATTCGATCTATATGGCAATAGTTTTGCATTCGATGGCATAATGTGGTCTGTTGTAATATTGTCTTCTACAACGATCAACACATTTTTGTGAATGCTATCTTTTAATTTTTCTGTTTTAGGGAATGGCTTAATATTTGGTCCTTTTATAACTTCTACTTCTTCCCCTTCCTCAGCTGGCACAACAAACATATTGTCATGGACTTTAAATTCTTTAGCTACTTCTACGCCTGCTACAGCCTCACCTACTTTACCTACAGGATTTGTAATTACTCCATGGATAGCTGATATAGCAGCTACTTCAGGGCTTACTAAGTAAACATCTGCATCTGTAGTTCCAGAGCGTCCCTTAAAGTTTCGGTTAAATGTTCTTAAAGAAATGCCTTTTGTATTTGGAGATTGTCCCATACCTATACATGGACCACAGCCACATTCTAGTATTCTTGCACCAGCATCGATCATCTTCGCTAAAGAGCCGTTTTCTGCAAGCATATTTAGTACTTGTTTTGAACCCGGAGAAATTACTAGGGATACTTCCTCTGCTACCGTATTGCCTTCAAGAATGCTCGCTACCTTCATTAAGTCATATAATGAGGAGTTCGTACAAGAACCTATAGCTACTTGATTGATTTTCATTCCCTCTAGTTCATCTATAGGTTTTATATTGTCAGGACTGTGTGGCGCTGCTGCCATAGGTACTAATTGGCCTAAGTCTATTACGGTCTCTTCGTCATAGATAGCATCTACATCTGCATTTAGAGGGATAAAATCGTCTTCTCTCTTTTGTGCTTTAAGGAAAAGTTTTGTTTCTTCGTCAGATGGGAAAATAGATGTAGTCGCACCTAGTTCAGCACCCATGTTGGTAATAGTAGCTCGATCTGGTACAGATAAAGACTTTACACCTTCTCCAACGTATTCGAAAACTCTATTGATTCCACCTTTTACAGTAAATCGCTTTAACACTTCTAATATAATGTCTTTTGATGTTACTCCTGGTTGTAATTTCCCTTTTAGCTCTACTTTTACGATCTCAGGCATTGTAATATAGTATTCACCACCAGCCATGGCAACTGCTACATCAAGACCCCCTGCACCAATGGCCAACATACCTATACCTCCACCAGTTGGTGTGTGGCTATCAGAACCCAGTAAAGTTTCACCTGGCTTGCCAAATCGTTCGATATTGACTTGATGACATATTCCATTTCCTGGTTTAGAAAAGATAATACCGTGTTTTTTAGCTACAGTTTGAATGTATATATGGTCATCCATATTTTCTGGACCAGTTTGTAGCATATTGTGATCAATATACGCGATAGACTTCTTTGTCTTTACTTTAGGTACATCCATTGCTTCAAATTGAAGATAAGCCATTGTTCCAGTAGAATCTTGTGTTAGTGTATTGTCAATTCGAATGCCAATTTCTGTACCTCGAATCATTTCTCCTACGACTAAATGTTCTTTGATGATTTTTTCCGTTAGCGTTAATCCCATTTTGCTCCACCTTTCTTAATTTACTTCATCTAATTGATCCATCTCTAAATTTGCCAACTCTACTGAAAAGTATCTGTTAGTCAAATTTACTAATTCATTGCTCGTAATATCTGTATTTCTTCCACTTTCATATTCGTTGTCTATCCAATTCTTAATGGATTGAACCCTTAAATCCCTTTTGTTAATCTTATTATGACCTTTTAAATTGTAATAAGAGTTAATCCAAGCAGTAATACCAGCAAGACCTGAACTTTGATTAACTTTTATGACTACTGGGCTATTAAGGATTTTTTTCGTGTCAAAGGAATTGTAAATCGGCTCATACTTAAGTATACCATCGGCGTGAACGCCAGCTTTGGTCATATTAAATTCAGAACCTACAAATGGTCTTTTGGCATCTATAGTATAATCAAACTCTCTCGAAAAATACTCACAAACTTCTCGTATCAATTCTAATCGAATTCCCTTTTGTCCTTTTAATTGGGCGTATTCAACAAGCATAGCCTCAAGAGGGCTATTTCCTGTTCTCTCCCCAACCCCTAGTAATGTTGTATTTACAGAGGCTGCACCATATAACCAGGCGCTTGTAGAATTGGTTACTACATTGTGATAATCATTATGACCATGCCATTCCAGAGCTTTAGAGGGAATTCCGCATTCTTCACGTAAACCGCTAATGATGGCGGGGACACTTCTAGGTAACTCTACTCCTCCGTATGGAAGACCTAGTCCAAGGGTATCACATGCTCTAAATTTTGCCTGGATATTTGCTTTCTTTCCTAGCTCGTTTATGTTTTTTACTAAAGGAACGACGAAGCCATAGAAATCTGCCCGAGTAATATCCTCTAAATGACATCTTGGCGTAATACCTGCGTCTAAAGCTTTGTTGGCCACAGTTATATACTTTTCCATAGCTTCTCTTCGATTTAGTCCTAGCTTTTTAAAGATGTGGTAATCCGAGCAAGACATTAACATACCAGTCTCTTTGATTTCCATCTTTTTTACCAACTCAAAATCTTTTTCGTCTGCCCTAATCCAGGATGTAATCTGTGGAAACTCATATCCTCTTTCTTGGCACTTTCTAACAGCTTCTCGGTCTCGGCTAGAATATAAAAAGAACTCTGATTGTCGAATAACGCCCATATTGTTGTCAATTTCATGCAGGTAATCATAAAGCTTTAGAATCTGCCTTACTGTAAAAGAGGACATAGATTGCTGACCATCCCGAAAGGTAGTATCTGTAATCCAGATCTCTTCTGGCAGATTTAAAGGTACAATTTTATTATTAATGGCTACCTTAGGTATTTCTTCATACGGAAAATATTCATTATATAAATTCGCTTCTGTTACATCTATAGGTTTATACTTATACTCTTTGCTCATATATCTGCCTCCCGTTTGCAAGTTTAATTATTAGGATTTCAATTACACCTGGATATATATTCATAACATTATGAATTATATTCCTTGTTCACATGCATAATTAGGATTTCAGAGCAAATTTCATTCCTTCTAAATCCCAATTCCCTATTCTGGTATAATAGTATTTTATATCACAAATATGCGCAGATTGCTTCAGTCACTTCTCAGTTTTGGTCGTTGGCATCTGCTCATAGAAACCATCCCATTTTCTCGTGCAAACACGAAAAACATCCTAATTTCTGTGAGCCAATCTGTTGATTCGAATATTATATCATTATTATTCAGTATATTCAATCGGGTGAAAGTTTTTTTAAAAAACTTTCATTTATTTGTTTCCAATGTGTCTTTTCCTTTGAGGTTTATCTGCAGAGCACTATGGTCTAAAAGGTTTTGCTTAAAACTTACAACGTACAACTTAGAAATGAAGCGCTACAGGTGCTTCTAGAAGCTGACAAAGCCTACTTTTTTCTTTACTTTACTTAGAGTCTTATTGGAAACTCTTCTAGCGACTTCTGTGCTCTCTTTTAGAATTTCTTCCATATATCCTTTTTCATTTAATAATTTTGTATATTCCCTTTGAATGGGCTCTAAGAGATTTGCTACGGATTCACCTACTGCAAGTTTAAAGTCTCCATAACCCTTTCCTTGAAATTCTCTTTCGATTTCTTCATAGGATTTATTTGTGGCTACACTATAGATTTCCATTAAATTAGAAATTCCTCGCTTGTTCTCTTCATCGTATCGAACTTCTGCCTCTGAATCTGTTACAGCTCTTTTAAACTTTTTAATAATCGTATCTTTATGATCTGTCATAGAGACAAAAGCATTAATATTTTCATCTGATTTTGACATCTTCTTCTCTGGCTCTTGCAAACTCATTACCCTAGCCCCTGCTTTTGGAATATAAGGTTCTGGAATTGTGAATGTAGGTGAGAAAGTATTATTAAAGCGCTGAGCAATATCCCTTGTAAGTTCTAGATGCTGCTTTTGGTCTTGTCCAACAGGTACTAAATCAGCTTGATATAAGAGAATATCTGCAGCCATAAGCACTGGGTAATCGTATAAGCCAACGCGTATATTTTCACCTTGCTTTCTAGACTTGTCCTTAAATTGAGTCATGCGGCTTAACTCTCCCATATAAGAGAAGCAATTTAAAATCCAAGCCAATTCAGCATGACCTGACACATGAGACTGATAATAAATTGTAGCCTTTTTAGGATCTAGCCCACAAGCTAATAACATTGCCAATGCGTTTTTGCTATTTTGTCGTAAGTCCTTTGGCACTTGTGGAACGGTAATTGCATGCAAGTCTACTACACAGTAATAGCAATTGTATTCATCCTGTAATTCAACCCAATTCTTTAAAGCGCCAAAATAATTACCAATAGTGAATACACCAGAAGGCTGTATTCCACTAAATAAAATCTTCTTTTGTTCTTCCATTCTTTTCTCCTTTGTATATTAGTTGTAAGTTCTATGTTTTAAGTTTTAAGTTCTATGTTTTAAGTTCTATGTTAAAGCATCTAAGACGACTAGTTAACAATAGTTAAGCGGTTGTTTAAAAGATGGTTAAACGGTAGTTAAACAATTGTTTAAAGCTTCTACATATCATAATTTATCAGTTGTTTTTTCAGCTTTCTGCTTTCAGCTATTAAAACTTATGCATTCCTTTTAAGTCGCGCTTTGCGGGTCTTTAGATTCTTCGCTTCGCTCAAGAATGACTGAGGCAGTTAGCTGAGACTAGCTCTGTGGGTCTTCTTTATGTGCCAAAGGCACATTTTTGACCCTAGCTACTGCGTAAGTCATCCTAGAGGAGCTTGCGACGAAGGATCTTATGTTTTCACTATCTCGCCCAAGGCGGTTTTTTCTTCAGCTTCCCACTTTTAAGTTTTTCCCGCCCAACCGTCCAACCGAGTACTCAATCTCCCTCTAACAACTTTACCTTATCTAGTGAATATTCACCAATCTCCAATCGATTCAGGGTTGCCTTAAACTCTTCTATGCCATTTGTGGTGTATATTTGGACAGTGTGATCTTGACATTGGCGTAAAAAGTTCTTTTCCTCTAAATAAGTCTGGATTTTTTTTACTTGTTTGCTTGCAGGATTAATGAGTACTAGATTAGGGTAAAGTTCTTGGATTTCTTTTTGAATAATGGGAAAATGACTACAACCTAATATAAGTTCTTTTATATTCCCCTTCTCTAGAATAGGGTCTATGCACTCTTTAATGTGAATATCTAGTAAATCTCTTCGCTCCAAATGATCGTTTATAATTTTGGGAAGCTTTCGACTATCATTGGATAAAATTGTTTTACTTGAGTCCATTTTTTCTAGTGTTCTTTCATATACGCTGCTTTTTACTGTAGCAACTGTAGCAATTAAGCCAATCTCACTATTTACAGTAGCATCTAAAGCCGCTTCACAACCCGCTTCAATTATGCCAAATAAGGGCACATTGCTCCTCAATTTGTGTATCTGAGATGAGACCGTGTTACAGGCAAGAAGGATACCTTTTACGCCTATATTTTCTAAAAATTCAATAATCTTATTTGCTAAATATACAATTTCTTCTTCTGTTTTATTTCCGTAGGGCATTCTCTTAGAGTCACCAAAATAGATGACATTCTCGCAAGGCAATAAGCGAATCAACTCCTTAGCAACAGTCAATCCGCCTACTCCAGAATCCATGACCCCAATAGGTAAATCCTTATTACCCAAATAGATCAACTCTTTCTGTTTTAGAATCTTTTTTATTATATCATAAACATTTACTAGTCACTAGTTATTCTCTGACAAAAGGCATAGGGTGGCAGATAGTCAACTTATGCGAGGTGGTCAGGTGGTAAGCAAATGCATAGCAAGAGTCGTATACTCGCACTGTTCGCTGTTCAATGTTCAGTTTTCATTGTTCACTGAAGATTTTATATAACTATGGTACCTTATGTATTAGTCCTACTGATAAGATCCTTCGTCACTTGACTCCCCTGGATGACTAGAATAGCTTAATAGAGACGGTTTTATGGTTTTTCCACCCAATAACATACAGAGTTCCGCCTTCAGCTTTCGGCAAAGAGTGTCATTCTTCGTAAAAATACCTCATAATTCCCTTTACTATTGCCCAGGCAATACTTTCTTGGTAGTTTTTGTCGTTTAACTTCTGTTCTTCTTGAACATTTGAGAGAAATCCACATTCGATTACTAAAGATGGCATATGGTTTTTTAGAATAAAATACGAGCTATTAGGTTTTGCTACTCTTCTACTTTCTTTCCAAGACACTTGGAGTAATTCTTCTTGTATGCATTTGCCCAATCTTTCACTCTGTTCATCCCCTTCATGATAAAAGGTTTGAGGACCATAAACATTCGTGTCAGGGAAACTATTCATATGGATGCTGATCATAATATCAGGTTTGCTTTCTTGAATGATCTTTCTTCTCTGAAGCATATCTTGGCTTTTAATCCATGAAGGATTAGGGACATTTTCCACATAGAGACCCTCATTATCCTCCCTTGTCATAATTACCTTTGCACCTGATATCTCTAATACTTCTTTTAGCATCATGGAAATATCAAAATTAATAAATTTTTCATCTACACCGTACAGGCCTACTTTTCCGGGATCAATCCCGCCATGACCTGGATCTATAACGATAGTCTTTCCGTTTAATGGGTATTCTAAACTAGCTGGCAAATAAGTTCCTATGTAATATGAGATGGATAACATCACAATAGTTATCCCAATTATTGCTAGTATAATATTTTTATTTCTTCCCAATATCCTCACCTCTTAACTAATTTATGCAGCTATAGGTAGAGTTTAGTACAAAATATACGGAAGAAGGTGGACCACCTTTCAACTAAAAAAATACAGTAGCATCTGGAAACTCGCTTCCACGATGTACTGTATTTTTGCGCAACCAATATTATCTTTTTGAGAACTGTGGTGCTCTTCTCGCTTTTTTAAGTCCGTATTTCTTACGTTCTTTCATTCTTGGGTCTCTAGTTAGGAAGCCTGCTTTTTTAAGGTCTCCTCTTAGGTTTTCGTCAACTTGCAGTAATGCTCTCGCGATTCCGTGTCGGATTGCACCTGCCTGTCCTGTAAATCCACCACCATGTACATTTACAAATACATCATATTTGTCTAATGTCTCTGTTAATGTCAATGGTTGTTTTGCAATTACTTTTAATGTTTCTAGACCAAAGTAATCATTTATGTTCTTTTTATTTATTGTGATATTACCTGTACCTGGTAATAATCTTACTCTAGCTATTGATTTTTTTCTTCTACCTGTTCCTTGATATTGTACCAATCTTTTTTCCTCCTTTCTAATTAACCTTTGATTTCTAATACTTCTGGTTTTTGAGCTTGATGTGGGTGCTCACTACCTTTGTATACTTTTAATTTTGAAAGCATTTGTCTTCCTAATCTGTTTTTAGGAATCATACCTTTAACTGCTTTGTAAACTAAGAATTCTGGCTTATCCGCTAATAATTTTCTGTAGCTTACCTCTCTTAGTCCACCTGGGTATCCTGTATGTCTTCTGTAAACTTTTTGATCTAATTTATTACCTGTCATTACGATTTTTTCTGCATTTATTATAATTACATGATCTCCTGTGTCAACATGAGGTGTATATATTGCTTTGTGTTTCCCTCTTAATACTGTAGCAACCTCAGTAGCTAATCTACCTAATGTCTTTCCATCTGCGTCAACTACATACCATTTTCTTTCTACTTCATTGACTTTAGCCATAACTGTAGCTCTTGCTTGCATGGTTTTCCCTCCTATGTTTCTTATGTTTCTATTCATTTTTTATGATTAAACTGACCCGGGGCTTGGATCAGATAACATGCCATTAACTACTATATTCTATTACATTGTGCCGGGCGTGTCAAATAGTTTAATACAAAACTTTTTGTAAATATAATCCATGAGCTGGTGCTGTAGGTCCTGCTTTAGCTCGCTCTTTACTGCCAATAATCATGGGTATGTCCTCATGATCAATCTTTCCCTTACCAACCTGTATTAATGTACCAATTATAATTCGTACCATATTATACAAAAAACCATTGCCTCTTACCGTATAAATAATATGAGTACCATCTATATCAAAATCTGAATAATCGATTGTTCTAACTTTATTTATAACACTGCTATGAACACTAGAAAAGCCAGTAAAATCGTGAGTGCCTAAAAAATATTTCGCAGCTTGTCGCATTTTATCTATATCTAGTCGCTCCCTAATGTGATACATACGATTATTATCTAAAGCACTACCGTGTTCACTATTTAATATTTTATATTCATATATTTTCCCTACAGCACTATACCTGCTGTGAAAATCTATATTTCTTTCTATTGCATCTTGAATGCGTATATCCTTAGGTAATTGACTATTTATAGCAAAAGGAATTTTATTTATTGGTATAGAGGTTTGAGTCTTAAAATGAGCACTTTGTCCTAAAGCATGTACGCCCGCATCTGTTCTACCTGATCCAGTAATGTAAATATCTTCTTTCGTAATCTTTTGAATGGCTTTATTCAACACTTCCTGTATACTAACTCCATTCTTTTGAACTTGCCAACCGCAATAATTGCTACCATCATATTCTATAATAAGCTGGATATTTCTTTCAAAGTTCATATTGGAGAGTACCTAGTCAAGAAGATAATCACTACCATAAGTATCGTTATAAAATAAGCTGCATAGTCTCTTTTGTTATAAGCTAATTCTTTCATTCTCGTTCTGTTTTCGCCACCTCTGTAGCATCTTGCTTCCATGGCCACAGCTAATTCATCCGCTCGTCTAAAAGCGCTAATAAATAAAGGTACTAATAGAGGAATTAAGTTCTTTGCTCGTGCGAAAAGATTTCCACTTTCAAAATCTGCACCTCTAGCTTTTTGTGCTTTCATGATTTTATCTGTTTCTTCCATCAATGTAGGAATAAATCTGAGAGCAATGGTCATCATCATAGCCAATTCGTGAGCATATTGCTTTACAATGGGGACTCTTTTTAATAAATATTCAATACCATCTGTCAAGGCAATGGGAGATGTGCTTAAGGTCATAAGAGAAGTGCCGGTCACTAAGAAGATCAATCTAAGTGCCATAAATACTGCTAAGGCGATACCTTCTTCTGTAATAGTAAATATCCAAAATTCAAATCTCGGCGTTCCTGGTGTAATAAAGAGATTGATGACTACAGTAAAGAGTATGATAAATAATAATGCCTTGATTCCTCGTACAACATACATTACAGGTATCTTTGATAAAAGGATAATCCCTACTAAAAACAAGAATGCTACTAAGTATCCAGTAAAATTATTAATTAAAAATAAAGAAATAATATATAGAAAGGTAAAATTGATTTTCGTCCTTGGATCCAAACTGTGGATAATGGAATCTGTAGGATAATATTGCCCAACGGTAACGTCCTTAAACATTATTACGTCTCCTTATCATATTCATTATTTCCTCTTTGGCAGCCTCTACAGTAAAAATGCCCTCATCAACTAAAGGGTCCACAGCCTTTAATTTCTTCATGAGCTCTGTAACTTGTGGCACTGCTAATCCAATCTCTATCAAGCGTTCTGATTCCTTAAAGATACTACTAGGAGAATCATAAAATTCAACCTTACCTTTATACATAACGATGATTTTATCTGCGTATTTAGCGATATCCTCCATGCTATGAGATACTAAAATAACGGTCATCTTAAATTTATCGTGCATTGTCTGTATTTCTTCTAGTATTTCATCTCTTCCTCTAGGGTCGAGCCCTGCAGTAGGTTCATCTAATATTAAGACATCTGGCTTCATAGCAATTACTCCAGCTATAGCTACTCTGCGCATCTGGCCGCCACTCAAGTCAAAGGGTGATTTATCTTTGTACTCATTGTAATCTAAACCGACAGATTCCATAGCCTCTACAACTCGCTTTGATACTTCTTCCTTATCAAATCCAAGATTTGTAGGTCCAAAGGCAATATCCTTTTCTATGGTTTCTTCAAAGAGCTGATACTCTGGGTATTGAAATACTAGACCTACTCTCCGCCTAATCTGTGCCATCTTCGTATCTTTATGACTTAAATCCAAATCATCTACGACGACTGTGCCACCTGTAGGCTTAATGAGACCATTAATATGTTGAATTAGAGTAGATTTCCCTGAACCCGTATGCCCAATAAGTCCAATAAAATTTCCTGTATCAATGGTTAAACTAATCTTATCTAAAGCTTTATGTTCAAAGGGCGTACCTTCAGAGAATGTATGTTCTAAATTAATTAATTCGATTGCCATAATTGATTCACCATTTCATCCACCGTTAATATATTACTATCGATGTCAATCCCCTCTTTGCTCAGTTCAAACGCTAATTCTGTAATCTGTGGTACATCTAACCGAAGGGATGTTAGCTTTTCTACCTGAGAAAATATTTCTCTTGGTTTCCCTTCCATTGCGATTTTACCTTTTTCCATGACGATTACCCGATCTGCATCTACGATTTCATCCATATAATGAGTAATATGAACAATAGTCATCTTCTCATCTTTATTTAAATGTTTAATGGTATTGATTACTTCTCTTCTACCAGATGGATCTAACATGGCAGTTGGTTCATCTAGAATGATGCATCGAGGTTTCATAGCTAAAATTCCAGCAATTGCAATTCTTTGTTTTTGTCCTCCAGACAATTGGTGTGGTTTTTGTTTTTTATAATCTAACATGCCCACGATATCAAGAGCCCAATCTACCCGTTGTCGAATTTCTTTAGGAGAAACACCTAGGTTTTCAGGTCCAAAAGCTACATCTTCTTCTACTATTGTAGCCACAAGCTGATTATCTGGATTCTGAAATACCATTCCTGCACTTTGTCTTATCTTCCAAATATTCTCAGGATCTTTTGTATTTAAGTCAAAAATCTTTATGTCTCCGCTTGTAGGCATAAGAATTCCATTCATAAGCTTTGACAAAGTAGATTTGCCAGAGCCATTATGTCCAATTATAGCAAGAAATTCTCCCTCTTTTATGTTCAAACTGACTTCATTTAGAGCAGTATTCTCTTCTTCATCCTGTATATATCTATAGGTAACATCCTTTATTGAGATGACATCCTTCACTGCTTTTCCTCCTTGTACTCATGATGGAGAAAAGGGATTAAACAGCGTTTAATCCCAATAATTCAATCTACAAATTTTACATTTTTCCAAACATTATTCATGTTTGAAGCAATTGAATCTTTATACTAACTCGATTTTTGCCATTTCAGCACTGTCGCCTCTACGTGGTCCTAGCTTGTATATTCTAGTATATCCACCATTGCGATCAGCATAATTTGGTCCAATCTCTGAAAACAACTTTGCTACAACAGCTTCACTATTAATATAAGAAAGGGCTTGTCTTCTCGCATGTAAATCTCCTCTTTTTGCAAGAGTGATCATTTTTTCTGCAATTCTTCTAGTTTCTTTTGCTCTAGTAACAGTAGTTTCTAATTTGCCATTATCTAATAGAGCAGTAACTAGATTTCTTAATATTGCCCTTCTTTCATCTGTGGGACGTCCCAGTTTTCTATAACCAGCCATGTTTATCCCTCCTTATTACTTATTACTCATCGCTCTGTCTAAGTCCTAGACCGATTTCTGCGAGTTTACGTTTGATTTCATTTAATGATTTTTTGCCTAAGTTTCGAACTTTCATCATATCTTCCTCAGACTTTTGAGTCAATTGTTCTACTGTATTAATATTTGCTCTACGTAGACAATTGCTACTTCTTACAGAAAGTTCAAGTTCTTCTATAGACATTTCAAGCATTTTTTCTTTCTTGTTCTCTTCTTTTTCAACCATGATTTCGACAGTACTTGCGTGTTCAGTTAAGTTGATAAAGAGATTTAAATGCTCGTTTAGTATTTTTGCCGCGAGAGAGACAGCTTCTTCTGGAGATAAGGACGCATCTGTCCACACTTCCATAGTCAATTTATCATAATCAATCACTTGACCTACTCTAGTATCCGTTACATCGTAATTAACCTTTCTTACAGGCGTAAAGGAAGAATCGATTGGAATCGTGCCAATAGGTTGATCTGGTTTCTTATTTCTATCGGAAGAAACATAACCTCTACCCTTTTCAAACACGATTTCCATATTCAATTCTGCATCTTTACTCAATGTAGCGATATGTAGATCAGGATTTAAAATCTCTACATCTGCATCGCCAATAATATCCGCTGCCGTGACTTCGCCTTCACCTTTTTTCTCGATGCGCACAAGTTTTGGTTCCTCGCTGTACAATTTAGCAGCAATCTTTTTTAGATTTAGGATAATCTCAACCACATCTTCTGCTACTCCAGGGACAGTAGAAAATTCGTGTAAAACACCTTCGATTTTCACACTTGTAACTGCTGCTCCTGGAAGAGAGGATAGTAAAATTCTTCTAAGGGAATTACCTAAAGTTATACCATAACCTCTCTCTAAAGGCTCAACACTGAATTTTCCATAGGTATCGTCATCTGACAATTCGATAATCTCGATTCTTGGTTTTTCAATTTCTATCATTAAAAACCCTCCTATAATATTTTGTAAATCGTGGAATTTTCTGAGGGTAACTAATTAAAAAAATTATCTTGAGTAAAGCTCTACAATTAAATGGTCTTCAATTTCTAAATCAATGTCTTCTCTTTCAGGTAGTGCGATTACTTTTCCTTCAAATTTATCCACATCAACTTCTAACCATTTTGGAACAATCTTACTAGAAGTAGATTCTACAACAGCTTTAAATTTGTCGGACTTTTTGCTCTTATCTTTTAATTGAATTACATCGCCTACTTCTATTAGATAAGAAGGAATATTTACCTTTTTACCATTTACAGTAAAGTGTTCATGTAAAACCAATTGTCTTGCTTCTTTTCTTGATGCTGCGAAACCTAGTCGATAAACAACATTGTCTAAACGAGTTTCAAGGATTTGTAGTAAGTTATTACCTGTTACACCCTTTTTCTTTACAGCCATGTCATAATATTTTCTAAATTGACTTTCTAATACGCCGTAAATTCTCTTAGCTTTTTGTTTTTCTCTAAGTTGCATGCCGTATTCTGTTTGTTTGTGCTTTCTTTGTCCATGTTGACCTGGAGCATAACCTCTACGATCAATTGCACATTTATTTGTATAACATCTATCCCCTTTAAGGTATAGTTTCATATCTTCACGTCTACATAGTCTGCATACTGCTTCTGTATATCTTGCCATCTTTTTTTACACCTCCTAGTCTAACTAAACTCTTCTTCTCTTTGGTGGTCTACATCCATTATGTGGTATAGGAGTTACGTCTTTAATAGAAGTAATCTCTAAACCTGCTGCTTGTAATGATCTTATTGCAGCTTCTCTTCCTGAGCCTGGTCCTTTTACAAAGACGTCAACATGTTTTAAACCGTGTTCCATTGCTGCATTCGCTGCTTCTTCTGCCGCCATTTGAGCTGCATAAGGAGTGCTCTTTCTAGAACCTTTAAAACCTAATCCACCAGCACTTGCCCAAGACAATGCATTTCCAGCAACGTCTGTGATTGTAACAATGGTATTATTAAATGTAGATTGAATGTGGGCTTGACCGCGTTCAATATTCTTTTTAATCTTCTTTTTTCTACTTCTTACTACTTTTTTTGCTGCCACTCTTGTCTTCCCCTCCTATCCTAAACTATTTTTTCTTTCTGCTTACAGTTCTCTTTGGACCTTTTCTCGTTCTAGCATTCGTCTTCGTTTTTTGACCTCTTACAGGTAAACCTCTTCTATGACGAAGTCCTCTATAGCTACCTATTTCAATTAATCTCTTTATATTTAAGTTTACTTCTCTTCTTAAGTCACCTTCAACAGTATACTCTTCATCAATAAGTGTTCTTAATTGATTTTCTTCTGCTTCAGTTAAATCTTTTACTCTTGTATCAGGGTTTATACCAGTCTTTTTTAAGATCTTTTTAGCACTTGTATTTCCAATGCCATAAATATAAGTTAACCCTATTTCAACTCTTTTTTCTTTTGGTAAGTCTACACCGGCGATTCTAGCCATGTCACACCTCCTGTTAGATTGTATTTGTATATAAAGAACATGACAGTATTACACTCAGCCGCATCACATTCATTGTTATTAACCTTGCTTTTGTTTGTGTCTAGGATTCTCACAAATAACCATTACTTTGCCTTTTCTCTTAATAATTTTACATTTTTCACAAATAGGCTTAACTGATGGTCTAACTTTCATAATAGATTCCTCCTCTATACCTTTTTACCCTTACCACGCCATATAATTCGGCCACGGGTTAAGTCATAAGGTGATAATTCGACTATTACCTTGTCTCCTGGCAATATTCTTATATAATTCATCCTAAGCTTACCGGATATATGCGCTAGTATTTTGTGTCCGCTTTCTAATTCTACTTGAAATACCGTATTAGGAAGTGCTTCTAACACCGTACCTTCTACTTCAATCATATCTTGTTTAGCCATATTTTCAATTCCCCCATTCTTCATTCAGGTATGTGCCTTATAGGCTTTGTGGATAGTCTTTCAGATATCTTCTAATCTGGGCATCAGATATTGTTTTCTGTTCTTTTAAACTCTTCTGTAGCTCATAGACTATATAGTTCGTCTTTTTCAGGTGTTTGACTTTCTTTTTCTTTCCTTTATCAACTTTTCGATATTTACCGTCACTTATGATGACATGACGATCATCTACTTTTTCGATCACTAGAAATAAGTGTCCTTTATCTCTACCAGCAAGTGAACGAACAACTTGACCTAGATTTAAGTCTTGTTCTTCCATGAATTCACCTCTGTACCTTATAAGATTGTCAGTATATCTGGTGGACCGTCTTTTGTAATAGCAATTGTATGTTCATAATGAGCTGATAATTTGCCATCAAGTGTAACAACAGTCCAATCATCGTCAAGGACTTTTACTTTGTAGGTTCCTTGATTAACCATTGGTTCAATTGCCAATACCATACCTTCTTGTAGTCTGGGACCTCTTCCTGGTCTTCCATAATTAGGTATAGGTGGATCTTCGTGCATTTCCCTTCCAACACCATGACCTACATAGTCAACCACTATAGAAAAACCATTATTCTCAACCGTGGTTTGTATGGCATTAGATATGTCAGATAATCTATTTCCATTGATTGCCTTTTCTATTCCATCATAAAAGCTCTGTCTCGTCACTTCAATTAATCTCTTTGCTTCTTCATCAATCTGCCCTACTGGATAAGTCTTCGCACTATCGCCGACATATCCATCTAAAGTAGCCCCTATATCAATAGAGATAATATCTCCTTCTTCTAAACGCCTCTTAGAAGGAAAACCGTGGACTACTTGGTCGTTAACAGATGCACAAATTGAAGCTGGAAATCCATTATAGCCTTTAAAAGTTGGCGTTCCACCTGACTTACGGATGTACTCTTCTGCTATTCTATCCAATTCTAATGTGGTAATACCAGGTCTTACATGTTTTTTCATCAATTCGTGAGTTTGGGCTACTAATTTCCCCGCTTTTCGCAAGAATTCTATTTCAGATGGGGATTTGATAATAATCATTATGCTCGCTCCTGAAGAGAGGCGCTAATCTGACTAAATACATCATCGATTTCTCCAACGCCATCTATATCTACAAGAGTTCCCTTATTTTTATAATAATCAATTAGTGGTTGAGTTTGTTCTTGATAAACTTCAAGTCGTTTTTTAACTGTAGCTTCTTGATCGTCATCTCGTTGATAAAGTTCTCCTCCACATTTGTCACAAATGCCTTCTGACTTTGTAGGGTTAAAGTAAACATGGTAAGTAGCACCACAAGATTTACATATTCGCCTTCCAGTTAATCTTTTAAATAAAAGTTCAGCATCTACATTGATATTGATCACTGCATTTAAAGTTTGACCTAATCTAGTCAGTTCTTCTTCTAATGATTCTGCTTGGAGAACTGTTCTCGGAAAACCGTCCAACATAAATCCGTCTTTACAGTCTTCTTCTAAAAGTCTGTCCTTTACGAGATCAACTACCAATTCATCTGGAACAAGTAAACCCTGATCCATATATCCCTTTGCCTTAATGCCAAGAGGTGTGCCTTCTTTTAAATTTTTTCTAAAGATATCTCCCGTGGAAATATGTGGAACACTATACTCTTCAATGATCTTAGCTGCTTGCGTTCCCTTTCCAGCTCCTGGAGGTCCTAATAATACAATTCTCACAGTTCCATCTCCGTTCCTTATTTACTTTAAAAATCCTTGATAATTTCTCATTAGCATCTGTGACTCTAGTTGTTTAATTGTGTCTAGGGCTACACCAACGATAATCAAAAGACTCGTACCTCCAAATTGAAGGTTAACGTTCATGATATTGCCCACCACTATTGGAATAACCGCAATAAATGCTAAGAATACTCCACCAAACAATGTTAGCTTTGTAACTGATTTATTAAAGTAATCAGATGTAGGTTTTCCTGGTCTAATCCCTGGTATAAACCCACCTTGTTTCTTCATATTATCAGCAATCTCAATAGGATTAAATGTAATCGCCGTATAAAAGTACGTAAAGGCAATAATCAGTATGATATACACAATTGTTGTAAATACATTTCCCCACGCAAAGAATTTATTAATCCAGTTTGCTACGCTCGAGCTTGGAAAGAAACTAGCTAAAGTCGCTGGGAACATCGTTATCGAACTTGCAAATATTACTGGTATAACGCCAGCCATATTTACTTTAAGAGGTATATGAGTGCTTTGGCCCCCATACATCTTTCTACCTACAACTCTTTTAGAGTATTGCACAGGAATTTTCCTTTGGCCTTCTTGTACTGCTACAACAGCTACAATAACAACTATTGCAAAAATAAAGAATAACACAACACTTAACCAATGTAAAGTTCCAACCTGTACCAAATTAAACAATTCAACTATACTAGATGGTAAACGAGAGATAATACTTATAAAGATAATTAAAGAGATACCATTCCCGATTCCACTCTCCGTTATTTGCTCCCCTAACCACATCAAGAAAGCTGTTCCTGCGGTGATTGTAAGAATCACTATAGAGATCGTCATCCAGCTTTTCTCAGTTAAAATATTTGAGAATGAAAGTGCAATTCCCAAAGCTTGAACAATCGCTAGCAATATAGTTAAATATCTAGTATACTGAGTGATTTTCTTTCTACCTTCTTCACCTTCTTTTGCAAGTCTCTCAAGTGAGGGGATAGCAAAAGTCAATAAGTTCATGATAATAGATGAGTTAATATAAGGTGTAATGCTCATTGCAAAGATAGTAAAGTTGCTAAAGTTTCCCCCTGACATAATGTCGAACAAACCTAACATACCACCATCAGCTATATACTGTTGCAAAACCTCTGTATCAATGTAAGGTACAGGTATAAACGTACCTAAACGATAGATAAGCAGCATGATTAAGGTGAATATAATTTTGTTCCTGAGCTCAGGGATCTTCCAAGCGTCCCTTAAGGTAGAAAGCATATTAAATCACCTCTACCTTTCCTCCTGCTGATGTTATTTTTTCTTCAGCAGATTTACTTATTTTATTAGCTCTTACTGTAAGGGCAACATTTAGTTCTCCCTCGCCTAGTATCTTAACGCCGTCTAATAATTTGCTGATTAAACCTGCTTCTTTCAATGTTTCTGGGCTTACGACTGTATCTTTTTCAAATACATTTAAGTCTTGAACATTTACAATAGCATATTGTGTTTTGAATCTTGCATTAGAGAAACCTCTCTTAGGAAGTCTTCTAGCAAGTGGCATCTGACCACCTTCAAAACCGATTCGTACTCCACCGCCAGCTCTTGATTTTTGACCATCTTGACCTCTTCCAGCTGTCTTACCTAGTCCTGTACCAGTACCTCTACCTTTTCTCTTCTTCTTATGAGTTGAGCCTTCTGCAGGTTTTAATTCATGTAATCTCATTACTACACCTCCTTATACTTCTTCTACATCTAGCATAAAGTCCACTTTTTTAACCATACCTCTTATTTGAGGTGTATCTTCTTTTATAACCGTTTGACCGATTTTTTTAAGTCCTAAAGCTTCAATGGTTGCAATTTGGTCTTTTTTTCTTCCGATTTTACTTCTTTTAAGCTTTATTTTCAAATTAGCCAAGGATAATCCCTCCTATCCTAAAATCTCTTCTGGGGTTTTCCCTCTCTTTTTAGCAACTTCTTCTACTGTAGTCAATCGAGATAAACCTTCCATTGTCGCATTAACCATATTTCTTTCATTATTCGTTCCTAGAGATTTTGTTCTAATATCCCTAATACCTGCTAATTCAAGTACGGCACGAACTGGGCCACCAGCAATAACTCCAGTACCCTTTCCAGCTGGTTTTAATAGAACACTACCAGCGCCGAATTTTCCATTTATAGCATGTGGGATTGTCGTGTTTACGATTGGAACTTTAATAAGATTTTTCTTTGCGTCTTCAATGCCTTTTCGAATAGCTTCTGGGATTTCTAAAGCTTTACCAACTCCAGCTCCTACATGACCATTTTCATCTCCGACTACTACTAAACAGCTAAATCTAAAGTTTCTACCGCCTTTAACAACTTTAGTTACTCTATTTATTGTTACAACTCTTTCTTTTAAATCAAGAGCACTCGCATCAATTAATTGCTTTTGCATAATTAACCTCCTTTTCCTAGAATTTAAGTCCTGCTTCTCTTGCTCCGTCTGCAAGTTCTTTAACTCGTCCGTGGTATATATAACCACCACGATCAAATACTACTGACTCAATGCCTTTAGACACTGCTTTTTCACCAATAGCTTTGCCAACAGCCTTTGCTACTTCTTTATGATTAAGGGATTCTAAAGTACCTTTTAGATCTTTATCAAGAGAAGAAGCAGCAACTAAAGTAGCTCCGTTTACGTCATCAATAATTTGAGCGTAAATATTCGAGTTACTTCTGAAGACATTTAAACGAGGTTTTTGAGTAGTTCCGCTGATTTTATATCTCAGTCTTTTATGTCTACCTTTTCTTACTTTATTTTTTATTGGCTTTTTAATCATACTGGATTCACTCCTTCTTACTTCTTGCCTGTTTTACCTTCTTTACGTCTGATTACTTCATCCGCATATTTAATACCTTTACCTTTATATGGCTCAGGAGCTCTTTTGCTTCTGATATTTGCAGCATGTAAACCTACCGCTTCTTTATCGATTCCAGAAACAGTGATTTTATTTGTACCTTCTACTGCTGTACTAACACCATCTGGATCAATCATTTCTACTGGATGTGAGTAACCAAGGCTTAAAGTCAATTTATTTCCTTGCTTTGCAGCTCTGTATCCTACGCCATTGATTTCAAGTTTTTTCTCAAAACCATTTGTTACACCTACAACCATGTTATTTATAAGTGATCTTGTCAAGCCGTGTAACGATCTGTGTTCTTTCTTATCAGAAGGTCTTGACACAGTTAATTCTTGTTCATTTAGCTCAATTTTCATATCAGGGTGAAATTCTTTTGTAAGTTGACCTTTAGGTCCTTTAACAGTAACTACACCGTCATTCATATCAATCGTAACCCCTGATGGAATTGTTATAGGTAATCTTCCTATTCTAGACATACTAGCACCTCCTAATCAAATAATACTATTACCAAACGTAACAAAGCACTTCTCCGCCTACGCCTGCTTTTCTAGCAACTTTGTCCGTCACAACACCCTTAGATGTTGAAATAATTGCGATTCCTAAGCCATTTAGTACTTTTGGCAATTCTTCTTTATTGCTGTATACTCTTAAACCTGGTTTAGAAATCCTCTTAATACCAGTGATGATACGTTCTTTGTTCGCACCATATTTCAAAGCAATTTTAATAATGCCTTGAAGATTGTCATCTATATACTCAACATTTTTAATGAATCCCTCTTCTAATAAAATCTTTGCAATTGCTTTCTTTTCATTAGATGCTGGAATCTCTACTGTATCATGTTTTGCATTGTTCGCATTCCTAATTCTTGTAAGCATATCTGCTATTGGATCAGTCATTCCGTATACCTCCTTCCACTAAATCAATTACCAGCTTGCTTTTTTAACGCCTGGTATTTCGCCTTTATAAGCCAATTCTCTAAAACATATTCTGCAAACTCCGTATTTTCTTAAATATCCGTGAGGTCTTCCGCAAATACGGCATCTATTATAAGCCCTTGTAGAATACTTAGGTGTTTTTTGTTGTTTATTCACCATTGCTTTTTTAGCCATTTGTTATTCCTCCTATTATCTTTTAAAAGGCATTCCAAGCAAAGTCAATAATTCCAATGCTTCTTCATCACTCTTTGCAGTCGTTACAAAAATGATATCCATACCTCTTATTTTGTCTACTTTGTCGTATTCAATTTCTGGGAAAATCAATTGCTCTTTAATTCCTAAAGAGTAATTTCCTCTTCCGTCAAATGACTTGTTTGAAACCCCACTGAAGTCTCTAACTCTAGGCAATGCAATATTTAATAATTTATCCGTAAATTCATACATTCTGTTAGCTCTTAGAGTAACTTTAGTACCGATGTTCATACCTTCTCTAAGTTTAAAGTTTGATACAGATTTTTTTGCTTTTGTTATTATCGGCTTTTGACCTGAGATAATAGCCAAATCATTTACTGCTGCTTCAAAAGCTTTTGAATTATCTTTGGCATCTCCCAAACCCATATTGATAACGACTTTTTCTAGTTTAGGAACTTCCATAATGTTTTTATATTTGAATTTTTCCATTAATGCTGGAATTACTTCTGTTGTATATTTATCCTTTAATCTAGGCATCTAATAGTACCTCCTTCCCAACTACTTGTTAAATGTTTCTCCGCACTTTTTACAGTATCTTACTTTTGAACCATCTTCTAAGAATTTCTTTCCAACTCGAACGCCTTTTTGGCATTTTTCACAGTATAATAATACATTAGAAGCGTGGATTTTTCCTTCTTTTTTTACGATACCGCCTTGAGGCGATTGTTGTGAAGGTTTCATATGTTTTGTAATGACATTAACACCTTCAACGACTACTCTATTTTCTTTAGGGTAAACAGCTAAGACTTTGCCTTTAACGCCTTTGCTCTTACCTGCGTTTACCATAACTATATCATCTTTTTTCACATGGACTTTGTTAGCCAATAAAGTCACCTCCTCTTATAGTACCTCTGGTGCTAGGGACAATATTTTCATAAATTTCTTTTCTCTTAGCTCTCTAGCTACAGGTCCGAATATACGAGTTCCTCTTGGTTGTTGATCATCTTTAATGATAACAGCAGCGTTTTGATCGAATGCAATATAGCTTCCGTCATTTCTTCTAGTAGATTTTTTTGTACGAACTACTACCGCTTTTACTACGTCACCTTTTTTAACAACACCGCCTGGCGTTGCGCTTTTTACAGAACAAACGATTATATCTCCAACTTTTGCATATCTTTTACCAGAACCTCCTAGAACTCTAATACATAAAAGTTCTTTCGCCCCAGTATTGTCTGCAACTTTTAGTCTAGTTTCTTGTTGTATCATAACTATTACCTCCCTTCAGCACCAGTAATTATTGTGCCTTCTTAACGATGTCGACCATTCTCCATCTTTTATCTTTACTTAAAGGCCTTGTTTCCATTAATTTTACTGTATCGCCAATTTTGCATACATTTTCTTCGTCATGCGCTTTAAACTTCACTGTTTTTTTAACTCGTTTATTGTAAAGAGGGTGCTTTACAAAAGTCTCAACAGCAACGACGATCGTTTTGTCCATTTTATCGCTGACAACTTTTCCGACTATCGTCTTTCTAAATGCTCTTTCCACTAGTCAGACCTCCTTCTTTCATTAAGCTTCTAATGCTTTTATTTCACGTTCTCTAAGAATTGTTTTTACCTTTGCATAAGTTCTTTTTACTTCTCTTATTCTCATTGGGTTATCCAATTGGCCAGTTGCCATTTGAAATCTTAGATTAAATAATTCTTCTTTTAAATCAACTAATTTCTGATTTAATTCTGGAGTAGTTAGCTCTCTAATCTCTTTAGCCTTCATCGGATTGTCCACCCACTTCCTCTTCAATATCCTTGCGTGATATAAATTTTGTCTTTATAGGTAGTTTGTGCTGTGCTAGTCTCATAGCTTCACGAGCTAGTTCTTCTGATACACCAGCAATTTCAAACATTACTCTACCTGGTTTAACTACTGCTACCCAGTATTCTGGTGAACCTTTACCAGAACCCATTCGAGTTTCAGCAGGTTTTTGAGTGACTGGTTTGTCTGGGAAAATCTTAATCCAAACCTGACCACCTCTTTTTATATATCTTGTCATCGCAACACGGGCTGCTTCAATTTGTCTTGAAGTAATCCAGCCTGGCTCAGTAGCCTGAATTGCATATTCTCCGTAAGTTATCGTATTGCCTCGAGTTGCTTTGCCTTTCATTCGGCCTCTGAACACTCTTCTTCTCTTTACTCTTTTAGGCATTAACATAACGGTATCCTCCTTCCTTAGTTCTTCTTGCTAACCTTCTTTTCAGGAAGAACTTCTCCTTTATTTATCCATACTTTAATTCCTATTTTTCCATAAGTTGTGTTTGCTTCAGCAAAACCATATTCGATATCCGCTCTAAGTGTATGAAGTGGCACATTGCCTTCGCTATAATGCTCTCTTCTCGCCATTTCAGCACCATTTAAACGGCCTGATATGCTTGTTTTAATACCTAAAGCACCAAATCTCATAGCTCTGCTAATTGCTTGTTTCATAGCCCTTCTAAAAGAAACTCTTCTTTCGATTTGAGATGCAATGTTTTCAGCAACTAATTGAGCGTCAACATCTACTTGTTTTACTTCTACGATATTAATGAAAATATTTTTTCCTGTCTTCTTAGCAATCTCTTGTC
Organism: Alkalibaculum bacchi; assembly: GCF_003317055.1. Taxonomy (NCBI): domain Bacteria; kingdom Bacillati; phylum Bacillota; class Clostridia; order Eubacteriales; family Eubacteriaceae; genus Alkalibaculum; species Alkalibaculum bacchi. The sequence goes on along the minus strand of NZ_QNRX01000004.1, from coordinate 116,375 downwards.
TAAGAGCTTCAATACCAGCTCCGCCCTTACCGATAATCATACCTGGTTTAGCTGTGTAGATGTGAATTTTAACTCTATTTGCGTATCTTTCAATTTCAATTTTAGATACACCTGCTTGAAACTGTGTTTTCTTAATAAAATTTCTAATTTTATTATCTTCTATCAATAAGTCTGCAAAGTCTTTATCTTTTGCATACCATCTAGTACTCCAGTCTTTAATAACTCCAACTCTTAATCCATGCGGATTTACTTTTTGACCCACTAATTATCCCCTCCTCACTCTTTTTCTTTCAATACAACAGATATATGACTGCTTCTCTTTTTGATTACGCTCGCTCTACCCATAGAGCCCGCTCTAAATCTCTTTAAGGTAGGACCTTGATTTGCACAAATCTCAGCGATATACAAGTTTGCAGGATCCATATCATAATTATTTTCAGCGTTTGCAGCAGCAGATTTTACTAATTTTTCCACAACTTTTGCTGATTTATTTGGTGTCAATGCTAATATATTTAACGCTTCACCTAGCTTTTTTCCTCTAATTAAATCGATAACTAATTTAGCTTTTCTAGGGGGAATCCCTATATATTTAACTGTAGCTCTAGCTTCCAATTAGTATACCTCCTTCCAAACCTTATTTTCTAACACCTGAAGTTTTTTCTCCTGCATGACCTCTAAATGTTCTAGTAGGAGCAAATTCACCTAATTTATGGCCTACCATGTCTTCAGATATATACACAGGAACGTGTTTTCTTCCATCATAAACTGCAATAGTATGCCCTATCATTTGTGGAAAAATCGTTGAACTTCTTGACCAAGTCTTAATGACTTTCTTTTCATTCTTTTCGTTCATTTCTTCAATTCTTTTTAAGAGTCTTTCTTGTACAAAAGGGCCCTTCTTTACCGATCTACTCATGGGCTAGTTACCTCCTCTCAGTGCTATTTTTTTCTACTTCTAACGACATACTTATCGGATGGTTTGTTTTTCTTTCTTGTCTTGTATCCAAGTGCAGGTTTACCCCATGGAGTTGATGGACCTGGTCGGCCGATTGGAGTTCTACCTTCACCACCACCGTGAGGGTGATCGTTAGGATTCATTACAGAACCTCTTACAGTTGGTCTGATACCCATATGTCTTACACGTCCAGCTTTACCGATTGTAAGATTACTATGATCTGTATTACCTACTTGTCCAACAGTCGCTCTACACTCTTTACGAACCATTCTCATTTCGCCAGATGGTAGTCTAAGAATAGCATAATTGCCTTCTTTAGCCATTAACTGAGCATAAGCGCCAGCTGATCTTGCCATTTGTCCACCTTTACCTGCTTTTAATTCAATATTGTGAACAACGGTACCTACTGGAATATTAGAAAGTGGCAATGCATTACCAGTTCTGATATCCGCTTCAGGACCTGAAACAACTGTGTCGCCTACATGTAAGTCTACAGGAGCAATGATATATCTTTTTTCGCCATCAACATAATGTAGTAGTGCGATATTAGATGTTCTATTTGGATCGTATTCGATTGTTGCTACCTTTGCAGGAACACCATCTTTATTTCTCTTAAAATCAATAATTCTGTATTTTCTTTTTTCTCCACCGCCTCTGTGTCTGACAGTGATTTTTCCGTTATCATTTCTTCCAGCCCTTTTAAATAAGGGAGCTAGTAAGCTTTTTTCAGGAGTGTCAGTAGTGATTTCTTCAAATGTACTAACGCTCATGTTTCTTCTAGCTGGGGAAGTAGGTTTGTATACTTTTATACCCATTTCTTCTTACCTCCTTGTGCTATAGGTCATTAAATTTTTAGAGTCCTTCAAAGAATTGAATTTCTTTGCTATCTTCTGTTAATTTAACAATTGCTTTTTTCCAATCAGATCTTTTTCCAACGAATCTTCCCATGCGTTTTTTCTTGCCAGTCATGTTCATTGTATATACTTTCTCTACTTTTACGCCGAACACTGCTTCCACTGCGTTTGCGATTTGAACTTTGTTCGCTTTTTTCATTACTTTAAAAGTGTATTTCTTTTCAGCCATGTCATCCATGCTTTTTTCAGTAACGATTGGCTTTACGATAATATCATGAGGACTTAACATTACGCGTACACCTCCTCAATTTTTTGAGCAGCTTCTTTTGTTACAACCAATTGATAGTATTTCAACATATCATACACATTTAAACTATCAACTGTTGCTGTTGCAACATCAGGAATATTTCTAGCTGATTTATATACATTTTCATCGTTGTTTGCTAAAACAAGCAACGCTTTGTTTGCATTTATGTTTTTTAGTACTTCAACCATCTCTTTTGTCTTTGGAGCATCAAAGTTTAAACTATCTAATACAATCAGTTCGTTATCTAGTACTTTTGAAGACAATACAGATTTCATCGCTAATCTTCTCATCTTTTTGTTTACTTTTTGTGAGTAATCTCTTGGCTTTGGAGCGAATATAACGCCGCCACCCTTCCATAATGGTGAACGGATGCTACCTGCTCTTGCACGACCTGTTCCTTTTTGTCTCCAAGGTTTTCTTCCGCCGCCTCTTACTTCTGATCTTGTTTTTGTTGATTGAGTGCCTTGTCTTTTGTTAGCAAGTTGAGCTACTACCACTTGATGCACAACTGCTTCGTTAGGTTCAATTGCAAAAACATCATCGTTTAAATTTATTTCTTCAACTTTTTCGCCTTTAATATTTAAAACATCAACTTTTGCCATTCCTAGTCCTCCTTCCTTATATTACTTTGAGCTTTTAACTGAATCCTTGATAGTGACTACACTTCCTCGAATCCCTGGAACTGCGCCTTTAACAAGTAATAAATTTCTGTCAGCATCTACTCTAACGACTTCTAAATTTTGAACAGTTACTTTTACATTACCCATTTGTCCTGGTAGTTTTTTACCTTTTCGAACTCTTGAAGGGCTAGATGAACCACCCATCGAACCTGGGCTTCTATGATATTTAGAACCGTGCTTCATAGGTCCTCTAGATTGTCCGTGTCTTTTTATAACACCTGCAAAACCTTTACCTTTAGAAGTACCTGTTATATCGATTTTATCTCCAGCTTCAAATACATCTGCCTTTAATTCTTGACCAATTTCATATGCAGAAGTATCTTCCAGCTTAAACTCTCTTAACACTTTCATGTAATCGACGTTTACTTTGTCAAAATGTCCTTTTATAGGCTTTGTTACTTTGCTTTCCTTCACCTGTTTATAACCAATTTGAAGGGCATTATAACCATCTACTTCTTGATTTTTAATCTGTACTACTTTACAAGGACCAACTTCTACAACGGTCACTGGTACCATTTGACCTTCCGCGTCAAATATTTGAGTCATTCCTACTTTTTTTCCAATAATAGCTTTCTTCAATCGTTACACCTCCTATATTAGCGGATTGCTCAGGGCAATCATAATATCTTTTCTTAAAGTTTTATTTCAATGTCGACACCTGCAGGTAAATCTAATCTCATAAGAGCATCTACTGTCTTTGGTGTTGGATTTAAGATATCGACTAGTCTTTTATGTGTTCTCATTTCAAATTGTTCTCTAGAGTCTTTGTATTTGTGAACTGCTCTAAGAATAGTAATGATTTCTTTATCCGTTGGCAATGGCACAGGACCTGACACTTCAGCACCAGTTCTCTTTGCCGTTTCTACAATTTTTAAAGCAGATTGATCTAATACCTTGTGATCATATGCTTTAAGTCGAATTCTGATTTTTTGTTTTGCCATACCTAAATTCCCCTCCTCGAAAATTTTTCTTAGGTACGACTTATATTCTTAGGAACACCCTGCCTGGTGTTTCATTATTAAAAAATAATGAATTTCCCCAAAAATAACGTCGCCCGATTCATGATCTGGACTACTCCGTGAAAATTCCCTATTGCATAGCAACCTTTCACTTCATCGCATTTGTCACAGCTTACATATTATATAATAACTAGAACTTGGATACAAGTTTTTTTGTGTTTTTTTGATTATTTTTTTTATTTCTTTAAAATATATCCTCGTTAGTTGAAAGTCACCTTATAGTTGTTTGGTTTTCAGCGGAAAGCTGAATGCTGGAAGCTGAAAAATACAGCAACCAGCCATCAGCGTTCAGTGACCTGCCACTAGCCACCAGCAATCAGCATCCAGCAATCAGCAATCAGTGGGCTTGGGTCGCCTCTTTTACGGCTTTGCTTTCTGCTATTCCTTTTAGGTCAAGTCAATGCAACTACTATCTACGGTAGCCGACTAGCTTCTCTTATCTTCATTTTGCTACCCTTGGGTAGCTTAAAAAAGACCCGTAAGGGATGACCCCAATACTGGTGACGGAACGCTGGTGGCTGGACCCTAAAGGCATGACCTGAAGCTACGCTCATGCTAATAAAAAAAGGGCCTTAGCCCTTTTTTATTAAAGAATTTCAGATATAACTC